>JBDHMR010000038.1:0-8419 GCA_039656035.1 Gemmatimonadota bacterium | reverse complement strand
GAATCTGCCCGGAAGACCGGTCCGGCGCCAGCGGTCCCGTGCGGTTACCCCTTTTGCGTACCGTTTCCGGCGGTTACCATCCGATACAGTCCCGTCCATTCTTTTGCCTTGTTATTGCCCCGGAAACCATGACTCGTTTCGATATCAGCGATACCTCCGAGAGTGCCCTCCCCAGGACCAAGCAGGTCGGGGAGCCGATCGAACTGACCAAGAAGACCTACATCAAGGAGCTCAACCGGCTTCAGATCGAATTGGTCAAGCTGCAGGAGCACATCATCGAGGACGGCCTCAAGGTGGTGGTCCTTTTCGAGGGCCGGGATGGCGCGGGGAAGGGCGGCACCATCAAGCGGATAACCGAAACCCTGAATCCCAGAGTCGTCCGGGTCGTGGCTCTTCCAAAACCGACCGAGAAAGAACTCACCCAGTGGTACTTCCAGCGCTACGTCGCCCACCTCCCCTCAGCCGGCGAAATGACTCTGTTCGATCGTAGCTGGTACAACCGTGCTGGCGTGGAGCGTGTCATGGGGTTCTGTACCGACGCGGAATACACCGAGTTCATGCGGACCACCCCCCAGTTCGAGCGGGCTCTCATCCGTTCGGGCATCGTCCTCATCAAGTACTGGTTTTCCGTCAGCGCCGAAGAGCAGGCAACCCGCTTCCGCAATCGAATTCAGAATCCGACCAAACGGTGGAAACTGAGCGGGATGGACCTCACCGCCCGAACTCATTGGGTGGACTACGCGCGGGCCAAGGACGAGATGTTTGCCTACACCGACATCAAGCAGTCGCCCTGGTTCGTGATCGATGCGGACAACAAGAAAGCTGCCAGGCTCAACTGTATCAGCCACCTCCTCAGCATGGTCCCCTACGACGAACCCGAGCACCAGCCCATCGAGCTGCCGCCGCTACAGGATGACAAGTATGTGCGAACGCCTGAGGATGAGCAGAATTTTGTGCCCAGGAAGTTTGTTTAGTAGAAATTGGAAATTGGAAATTGGAAATTAGGGGAGTTCCCAGTTTCTAATTTCCAATTTCTAGTTTCTACTCCCCCCTCGCCACCTCCGCCTCCGCCGCGATATAACCAAACGCCGGCCACTGCCCGCTCGCCAAGACGCTGTCCAGCAGGCGCCGTACCTCCTCTTGTTGGCCGCGGGCGTAGTACCACTGGGCCACACCGTAGCCGAGGGTAACCGACCCGACTGTGCCGGTGGCGGTGGCCGGGAGGAGCGAGTCCACCGGAATCAACCCACGATAGAGCAACAGCAATTGCAGATAGGTGGTGTTCTCGAGTAACGGCCAGTCCGGCTCCACAACATCCGCTACCGCGCTCGCGTCGTCAGGGCGATCCAGTCGCAGCAGGGTCAGATACAACCAGTACCGGGCTGCCACCTCCATGTCCCTGTTGGTCGCGTCGGCAACTCCTCGTTGATATGCTGTGAGTGCTTGCTGGTAATCCGCCTGGAGATACCAGGCGAGTCCCAGGTGGTACCAGATGTTCGAGTGCAGTGTACTGGTGGGAATGTTCTGCACGTTGGGCAGGCCGTCCGGTTCGACCTGGTCCGATTGTCCCTCGACCAGCGCGGCCGCGCGTTCGAGGTCGACCACGGCGCTGTCCAGTTGGCGGGTGGTGATGTAGCGGTGTCCACGGTGGCGGTAGAGCCTGGGGTTGTCCGGGTACTGTTTGATACCCAAGCTGAAGATGAGGATGGCCTCCTGGTACCGGCCGAGGTAGGCCGCACGTCGGCCGGCCCAGATGATGTTGTCGATGTTTGCTGGATCCACCACCCACCGCTGGCGCGCCTCTTCGAATTGCTGTTCACGTTGGGCGCGAATGTTGTCCGGCAGGGGAAATTCGCTCAAGGTATCGCCCAGGAACGAAATGGCCTCGATCCGGCGTTCAACCGGCAGCGTGGCGTCGTCCGGAACCTGAAGCGGTGGCCCTTCCGGAACCACCTCTTGGTCCGCCGACGCGTTGCCGCCGCAACCGGCGAGGACCACGGAGAGTAGGAGAATCGAGTGCCGCATTGACGTTCCTGACGGGATAGGAGAAATGTCTCCCTGAAGCTAAACGTAAAGATCCGCAGCCGACCCTCAGCTTTGGCGGTCAGCGGTCAGGGGTTAGCGGTGGCCGACAGCTGGCAGCCGACAGCCGAACCACCATATTACCCCAATGCCCAAGAAGATCGAAAAGTCCGACGCCGAGTGGCGCGAGCAGTTGACCCCCGAGCAATACCACGTCATTCGGGAAAAGGGCACTGAGCGTGCTTTCACCGGACAGCTGCTCGACAACAAGGCAGCCGGTACCTACCGCTGCGTCGGCTGCGGCAACGAGTTGTTCCAGTCGGACACCAAGTTCGAGTCCCACAGTGGCTGGCCCAGCTTCACGGCCGCCGCGGCCGATGGCGCGGTGGATGAAGAGACAGACGACACCCTGGGGATGAGGCGGACCGAAGTCCTGTGCGCCAAGTGCAACGCCCACCTGGGGCACGTCTTTCCCGACGGACCCGGCCCAACAGGGCAGCGGTACTGCATCAATTCGGTGGCCCTGGATTTTGAGGAGGGCGGGGCGGATGGACCGGATCGCACCGAGTGAGCGGCATCCTCATCACCTCGTTTCCCGCCGCCCCGCCTCATCTTCTGAAGTCGATCTGTAATACTATCAACTAGTTACACCAGCAACGTGCCTCCCTGAAACATCCGTAATGCCTCCTCCGTATGGTCGGTTGTCACACCACTACTCGGAGGTCCCACCATGTCCGACCAAGGATCGGCCGGCAACGTCATTGCTGCGCTGGCAAGTTTTTTCATCCCCGGCCTGGGGCAGCTGCTTCAGGGCCGGATCATCGCGGCCGCGGTGCAGTTCGTACTGGCAGGCGCCCTGTGGATCGTCTGGCTTGGGTGGCTGGTCCACCTGTATTCGATCATCGACGCGGCGAGGTGGAAAGGAAACTGAAAGCGGGGGCGGCGAGGGCAGCGGGAGCAGCGGGGGCAGGGAGACACGATCTGTCGTCCGCCCGTCCGCCCTACGTCCCCGTCACTCCGCCTATCCCCCTGACATCCTCTCCACTCGGCGCCTGGAACACCTCGATCCCGAATTCCGGGGCGATGGCCAGCAGGTGGTCGAAGATGTCGCCCTGGATTCCCTCGTAGTTGGTCCAGTTGGTGTCGTTGGTAAAGGCGTAGATCTCGAGTGGGAGTCCCTGTGGTGTCGGGGCCAGTTGCCGAACCATGAGGGTGAACCCCTTGTGGTGGATATGGGGACTCTGCTTGAGCAACGCCTCTATGTAGGCCCGGTAGGTGCCTACGTTGGTTAGCCGCCGCACGTTGGAGATCACGTCGGGCGTCTTGACGTCGTCAGCGTTGTATTTGGCCAGGCCCTTCTTCTTTTCATCGATGTAGTGGGTCAGCAAGTCATACTTGGAAAATCGGTCGACCTCCTCTTCGCTGAGGAACCGGATCGAATCCATGTCCACGTAGAGCGCCCGTTTGATGCGCCGCCCGCCCGATCCCGACATGAAGCGCCAGTTTTTGAACGAGCCCGATGTCAGTTGCGACGTGGGCACGGTGGTGACGGTCTTGTCCCAGTTCTGTACCATGACCGTCAGGAGGTCTACCTGGATGACGTCGCCGTCGGCGCCCATCTTGGGCACTTCGATCCAGTCGCCCACCCGCACCATGTCGTACCAGGTGATCTGCAGGCTCGCCACGAAGGACAGGATGGTGTCCCTGAAGACCAACCCTATGATCGCCGCCCCCGCGCCGACGCCGCTCAACAGCACCAGTGGGTTCTTGTCGGTCAATTGTGCGATGACCAGCACCACGGCCACCAGATACAGGAGGATGTTGACTACCTGGAAGTAGGCCTGGAGCGGCCGACCATCAGCCAGTTTGCTGGCGATGCTTCCTGTTGCGGTCACGGCGGCGGCGATGGCGTTGGCGGCCAGCAGAATGATGGCGGCTCCGACGGCCCTCTGGACCACGAGCGTCAGCTCGTCGCTCAACCCCGACACGAGGGTGATTCCGTAGTAGATCACCAGGGCCGGCGCCAGATGCGCGGTCTTGCCCAGGACGTTGTGCTCCACGAGCGCGTCGTCCCACTTGGACTTGGTGTGCTCGATCAACGGCCTGAGGACCCTGTTCAGGATGCGCTTGACGATCCGGTCAACCAGGAAAGCGACCACGAGGAGCAGTAGCACGCCGCCGACTGAGACGAACAGCGGGTGGTCGGTCAGTTTGGTCCAGAAGGACTGGCTGGCGGGGGTGGGGTCTTGGAGGGTCATTTCAGGGGACAGTGAACAGTGAAAAAAGACATATATGATTGATGATTGATAAGTGCTGATTTCTGAAGTTCATAGCTCAGTACTCATACATTCCTCGGCCGCCTCTGGCGCTGGATCAGCGTCCCGGGCATACTCTTCGAATCCGACGATAGACCCAAAGGCACCGACCTACAAGGTATACCGACCATGCTTCAAATTCTCCTCGGTCTGGCCGCTTTCATCGCTCCCGTTCACGGTCCACCGTCCACCATTGTCGATCCCCCGCTCCCTGCTGTCTATCGTGCCCACTTCCTCCGTGCCGCCCCGGGCCATTTGATGGAGTTGATCGATCTGTATCGGGCGCGGATCGAGGTCCTGACCGCGGCCGGGGAGGCTCCCCCCGTGTTCATGCGGCACAGCCAGGGAGACCAGTGGGACTTAATGGTGTTGTCCCCCATTGGCTCGCTGGAGGAGTACTTCTCTGCCGCCCGGACGGAACAGCTCGACCCCGCAGGGTTCGAGGCCCAACTCCGAGCCATCACCGCCTGGCAGGAGGAGCTGTTCGTCTCCGGCCCGCCGGCTGACACCCTCGCCGCTCGCAATGCGGAGGCCGGCTTCTACCATGTCGAAGTGTTCCGGGCCCTGCCCGAGAAGTACGATGAGCTCGTCCGCCAACGGGAGATGGAGAATCTCTACTATCACGCGACCGAACGAGACGGCAACCTGATCTTCACCCGCCTCGCCGGTTCCGCATGGGACTGCTTCACCATCGGTTTCTATCGAGACATCCAACACTTCGTGGAAACGCCCGATCTTCCACCGGAGGTGTTCGAACAGGCCGCCGTGGCCGCCGGATTCGAATCTCGAGGAACTATAGGGACGTATTTGAGATCGTTGATCGACGAGCATCACGATACGCTGGCGAACAGGGTGGATCTTGAAGGGGGTTAAGAGGGAAGAGAGGGCTAAGACGTATACAGGCCGCGGGTTATGATCTGTGTCCCTCTTAGCCCTCTTAGCCCTCTCTTCCCTCTTAGCCCTCTTTCCCATCCGAGCGCCTCTTCCCTCCACCCCCCCGCCCCCCTAGCCTTAAGCGCATGACTCCTTGGGTAACCCGTCTCCTCGTGGCCAACGCCATCATGTACCTGCTGCAGATCAGCCTGGGCACGATGGTGGTCCAGACCCCTACCAGGCCGATCGCCATAGGCACGGTCGACTACTGGCTGGCGTTCATCCCGGCACTGGTTCTGGTGCACCCGTGGTCGTTCTTCAGCTACATGTTCCTTCACGGGGGCTTCGGCCACATTTTTTTCAATATGCTGATGCTGTTTTTCTTCGGTCCGCGGCTGGAGATGCGGCTCGGCAATCGCAAGTTCATCACCCTGTACCTCGTGGCTGGGGTCACCGGGGCGCTGCTGTACCTGCCGACTCAGTGGGGTAGTCCCGTCCCCATGATTGGGGCCTCGGGTGCCGTGTATGGCGTCATGCTTGGCTTCGCCTACTTCTGGCCCCGCGAGAAGATTTTCATCTGGGGCATCCTGCCGGTCGAATCGCGGATTCTGATCGGTGTCATGACGGCGATGTCGCTGTTTTTCGGCGCTGGAGGCGGTGGCAACGTGGCCCACTTTGCCCACCTCGGTGGATTCCTGGGGGCGTTCCTATACCTCAAGTATCTCGATCACAATTCGCCGGCCAAGAAGTGGCAGAAGCAGCTACGGCCAACGGTGCCGGTGGGACACGGGGGCAACCACTCGGATGTTGAGCGTTGGACGCGAATCCGGCCCGACGACCTGCACCCAGTGAATCGTGAGGAAGTGCTGCGCCTCCTCGAGAAGGTGAAACAGGAAGGTGCGTCAGGTCTGACGCCGACGGAGCGGGATACGCTCAACCGGTTCACCCCCATCATGCACTAGCACTTGGCGGCGCCGTGGTGAGACGTTTGAGGGGGGATTTCTTCAGATCACGGTGAATTAGAACGGGACTATTCAACTGACAACGATAGTCCGGTTGCCGCCGATTGACTCCAGCAGTACCTTTTCGCGCTTCCGATTGGCCGAGTCAGGTCACCCATCAATTCTATTCCGATCAGTCTCACTGGAGAGGGTCATGTTGAAACGAGTACTCGTATTCGCGGCCGTCATGACGTTGGTCGTGCTGTTTCCAGGTACAACTAGCGCGCAACAAACGTCATCGAACGAGGCCACGGCCGCGACGGCCCAGGCCAATACTGCAGTGCTGCAGGCGCTTCCCTTCAACGATACGACGTCGTTCGCCTTGGCTCGCCGCGGCTTCATGGCAGCGATTCCGAGCACGGTTCTGAAAGGTGCTCAAGGGAACGTGATCTGGGATCCCAACAAGTACGGCTTCATCGCGCCGGGGTCCGACGCACCGGCGACGGTAAACCCGAGCCTGTGGCGGCAATCTCAGCTCATCTCGATTTCGGGATTGTTCGAGGTTTTGCCGGACGCCATTTACCAGGTTCGGAACTACGATCTGTCTAATATCACATTCATTGAGGGTGAGCACGGTATCATCGTCATCGATCCGCTGATTTCGGCGGAAACGGCCAAAGCTGCGCTCGATCTCTACTTTCAGCATCGGCCCAGAAAGGATGTGGTTGCGGTCATCTACACTCACAGCCACATCGATCATTACGGCGGCGTGCGTGGTGTCGTCTCTGGGGACGACGTCAAGTCGGGCAAGGTCAAGATCTACGCCCCTTACGGTTTCTTGGAGCACGCCGTGGCCGAGAACGTGATCGCCGGCAACGCCATGAGCCGACGAGCCTCGTACATGTATGGCAACTTGTTGCCGTCCGATCCAACGGGACAGATTGGCGCCGGCCTGGGGACCACTACTTCTGCGGGAACCGTCACACTCATTCCGCCCACGGATGTCATCAGCACCACCGGTGAGGAGAAGGTCATAGATGGACTCACTTTCCGGTTCAAGATGGCACCAGGTACCGAAGCACCATCGGAGATGCTGTTCTACATCGAGGAGTTGAACGCGCTTACGACGGCCGAAGACGCGACTTTCACCCTTCACAACACGTATTCGCTCCGTGGCGCCAAGATTCGTGATCCATTGGCCTGGTCCAAGGACCTCAACTGGGTCATCGATCATTGGGGCGATGACGTCGCAGTTCTCTACGCGCCGCACCACTGGCCCCTGTGGGGCACCGATTCTATCGTCGGTCACCTCGGAAAACAGAGAGACACATACCGATACATACACGATCAAGTGCTGCGCATGACCAACCAGGGATACACCATGATCGAGGTGGCAGAGATGATCGAGATGCCACCGACACTGGCGGGAACGTTCGCCAGTCGCGGCTATTACGGCAGTGTGAACCACGATGCCAAGTCGGCATACGTCCAGTACCTGGGCTGGTTCGACGGCAATCCAGCGACCCTGCACCAGCTGACTCCGGTAGACGGGAGCAAACGGTACGTGGAGTATATGGGTGGGGCTGATGCCATTATCGCCAAGGCGCGAGAGGATTACCGCAAAGGCAACTATCGGTGGGTCGCTCAAGTGATGAACCATGTCGTATTCGCCGACACCACCAACCAAGAGGCCAAGAACCTGGAAGCGGATGCCCTGGAGCAATTGGGCTATCAAGCGGAATCTGGCCCGTGGCGCAACTTCTACCTGACCGGTGCCAAGGAGCTGCGCGAAGGTGTGGCCCCATTGCCGACGCCCAATACGGCGAGCCCTGACATGGTCCGGGCTATGAACTTGGAACTCTTGTTCGATTTCTTGGGCGTCCGCTTTGACGGCCCCAAGGCGTTCGGCAAGGACATCACGATCAATTTCCGCTTTACCGACACCAACGACCTGGCAGTCCTGTTTGTCGAGAACGCTGCCCTCAGTCACAGTCTCGGTATTAATCGATCAGGAGCCGACGCCACACTCACCCTGACGCGCGAAACATTGAATCAGGTTCTGATGGGAGAGCAGACGTTCGATGCCGCCATCAGTGGAGGTGACATTGCAATCGAGGGCAGCCAGGCTAAGGTCGATGAACTCCTCGGGCTCCTCGTGGACTTCGAGTTCTGGTTCAATATTGTGACACCTTAGCTCTACACGGTCTGATACCGCATTGAGGGGGTGCCTGGTTGCTGGGCACCCCTTTTGCGTACGGTAAACCGGTC
>JBDHMR010000037.1:0-10377 GCA_039656035.1 Gemmatimonadota bacterium | reverse complement strand
GTCGGCTCAGTGGACTATTCCTGATGCCTACGTTGCGTCGAAGCTGTTCAAGGGAGCGTTGGGTACCAACAATGTCGAGACGAGTACCCGCCTCTACTCCGCCAGCGCGATGGCCGGTCTCGAAAGCACGTTTGGCCTCGACGGTTCGATCGGCTGCTATGAGGATATCGAGCACGCCGACCTCTTCGTGCTGTGGGACACCAATCTCGCCGAAACCGATCCCGTGCTTTTCTCCCGCATGCTGGATCGTAAGCGGGCCAGCCCCGCAGTCCGCATTATCGACCTGACCACACGCACGACTCGTACGAGTTATGCTGCCGACCGCACGTTGCTTCATCAGCCACATTCGGCATTAGCGATCGCCAATGCCATCTGCCAGGAGATCGTGGCCCGGCATTGGGTGGATCGCGATTTCGTCGATCACTACGTCGCCTTCAAGCGCGGCAGGACAGACATCGGCCACGGGCTGACGGATGACCCCCTCGTCGCTGACGACGGGACCGATGTTTCCTGGGATACCTACGTCTCGTTTCTCGAGGACTACGCGCCTGACCGTGCGCAGCAGGTGTCCGGTGTTCCCGCTTCGACCATTCGTTGGCTCGCGTCGTTGTATGCCGATCGCTCGCTCAAGGTCATGTCTGTCTGGGGCACCGATGTGAATCAGGGCGTGCGCGGCACATGGATGAACAACGTGCTCCACAACCTGCACCTGCTCGTGGGAAAGGTGGCTTCGCCTGGGAATGGTCCGTTCCCCCTCACCGGACAGCCGAGTGGTGGGAACGCGGTGCATGACGCCGGGACGTTGACGCACACCTTACCGCGCGGTGTGGTGCAGGATGAACAGGACCGGGAACGCGCCGCCGAGATCTGGGGTGTCCCGGTGGCGAACATCGATCCTCAGCCTGCTCACACCGCGCTTTCGATGTTCCGTGCGCTCGATCGCGGCGACATCCGTTTTCTGTGGATCCAGGCCACCAATCCGATGGTCAGCCTCCCCAACCTGAGCAGATACCGAAGCGCGGCGGCAAAGCCCGATCGCTTTATCGTCGTCTCGGAGGTGTATCCGACTCCAACGACAGACGTGGCGGACGTTGTCTTGCCGGCGGCGATGTGGCTCGAACGCGATGGGATCTTCGCGAATGTGGAGCGGCGCATGCAGCGCCTGGACCGGATGGTCGCACCACCCGGCGACGCCACCACAGACGCGTGGCTGATGATCGAGGTTGCCCGGCGCCTCGGATTCTCGGATCTGTTCCCCCAGGAGCAAGGCCATCTCGTTGAGGACGTGTGGGAAGAGTACAGCCGCTTCCATTCGGGGTCGCAGACCTCGATTCCGTCAACGTCGCTGTTGCGCTCGCGGCCGGGCCTCCTGTGGCCGTACGTGGAAGAGCGGGAAACCAAATGGCGCTACAACACTACGTATGATCCCGCGACCGATGCTGCCCGTGGCGCCTTCGATTTCTACGGCCACGAGGACGGTCGTGCCTGGATTTGGTTGCGACCGCACGACCGCCCAGTCGAGTCGCCGGACGAGGCCTATCCGTTCTGGCTCGAGACGGGGGCGGTTCTCGAGCACTGGGGTGGGGGCTCGATGACGCAACGCATCCCGACGCTCCATCGGTCGGCGCCGCATGCGTATGTCGAGATCAATCGTGAGGACGCGAGCGCGCTCGGTGTTCAGCATGGCGAAACCGTTCGGCTGGTGAGTCGACGTGGGTCACTGGAGCTCGAAGCCCGCATCGACTACCGCGCCCAGCCGGCACGCGGTCAGGTGTTTGTTCCATTGTTCGACGAAACTCTGCCGATCAACACCTTGACCGTGGATGCCTTCTGCCCGCTTTCAGGACAGCCCGCTTCCGACACGACCGCGGTGCGCATCGAACGGCTTCCCTCGCAGAGTCGTCCATGACCACCCCCCGCTCGGGGTTCTCTGGACCGTTGCTGAGTCTCTTCCTGATCGGTTGCGCCGTCACGGCCGTTGTCGCGATAGCCGGTTGGGTGAAAGACGTGCCCGCAAGCCCCGTCACCGACCCATGGGACGTCACCGTAGCGATGCTGGCTCCGCCGGCCAGGCCGATCGCCGCCGAGGCAGACGTGTTCCGCACACGCCCCTCCATGATGGCGATCGAACCCGAGGTCGGCTCGGAGCGTGCCGCCATCCAGCGTTCCGAGCACCGGTACCGCGTGCTCCGCGCCTATCCGGGCGCTCCGCCCAGTATTCCCCACGGGTTCACCGGCGAGGAGTTCCGCACCGGCGTATGTAGCTCCTGCCATGAGCGCGGCGGCTACTCGCCGCGTTTCCAAGCCTTCGTCCCCCTGACTCCTCATCCCGAGATGGGCGCCTGTCTTCAGTGTCACGTAGGCAATGACGCCATTACCGGCGTTTCGCTTCCAGACGCCGATCCCAACACCATCTGCCGACAGTGCCACCCTCCCAATGCTCCCAGCAACATCCAGACGACGCTGGACTGGGTCTCGATGGCGTGGCCGCAACTGTCGCCGGAGATGCCTGACCGGCCTCCACCGCCTATCCCACACGATCTGCAGTTCAGGGGCAATTGCCTGGCATGTCATGCCGGTCCCGCCGCCCTTGTCACCGTCCGGACCGAGCACCCAGAACGGGCCAATTGCCGCCAATGTCACCTCGCCCCCGATGCCGATGTCGGGCTGTTCGTACGCCCGGTACCCCACACCGCCGATGATGCCGGGGAGGCCCCGTGACGATGTGGACTCGACTGGTGAACGGTGTGGTGTGCTTGGCGGTGGTGGGGATCGCTTCCGGGTGCGTGGACGAACAGCATCCGGAACGGGAGACGGCCGCCCTGGCAGCAGACACGGGGCTCACCGACATCGACCCAGCGGTAGCGGCGTTCAACGCTCAACGGCAACCCGGCGAGTTACCAGTCGTCCAGGCGGCGCCAGTGGATCGCTGGGCAGGACCAGGTGCCCGGCCGTTCGAAGTCGCGGTCCGGACCTCGAAGCAGGAGGCGGGACACCCGCGACGCTTCGGCTCTATCACGCTGGAGACCGCGCTCCGCATCCGTCCCGTCAGCCAGTACCCTTGTACATCGTGTCACTTCGGCCGGACCGTCGTCATGACTGATGACCGTATTGACGACGCGCATCAGAACATCCAGCCGGTCCACCCTGAAGAGACCGGCGCCGTGTGTTCGACGTGCCACTTAGCTGACAACGTCGAGCGGCTTGCACTGACGCAGGGTGCGCCTGTGACCCTGACTGAGAGCTATCGGTTGTGTGCCCAATGTCATTTCCAGCAAGCGGAGGCGTGGGCCGGCGGCGCGCATGGCAAGCGGCTCGACGGCTGGCAGGGGCGGCGCGTGGTCATGGGGTGTGGGGACTGCCACGATCCGCACAGCCCGGCGATCCAACAGCGCATTCCCTTCCGCGCACCTGAACTCGAAAGGGCCAGGACGACTCATGAGTGACGACGGTAACTCAGTGACGCCCGACGGCGCCGAGGACGGCACCGTGCTGCAGAAACCGGTCGACCGACGCGGGGCGCTGGGGATGATCGCGGCGGGCGTTGCCACCGGCGTGGCCGCGGCGAGCGCCTGCCGCCCGCTCAACGCTGCGACTCCCGAGGAGCGAGAACTCAAGGTTCTCGAGTGGCAAGAGTTCACCCAGAAGCACTATCGCCGGATGACGGATGCGGAGCGGGCCGAAACCATCCGGCGGATCGAACGGCTCGCCAAGATCCGCCATGACGAGGACGTCACCATCGCCACCACGGATGCGCAGCCGGGGGTGGTCTTTGGGTACGCCTTCAATAAGTCCAAGTGCAAGGGCTATCGGAACTGCATCGAGGCGTGCATCAACGAAAACAACCTCGACCGGGCCTCGGACACCCAGTACATCCGGATTTTCGAGATGGAGGACGGACTCGTCAACCTCGAGGAGGCCGACGCGACCTACCAGCACGAAGTGCCTGCCGAGGGTCACTTCTACCTCGGCACACAGTGCTTCCAGTGTGCCGATCCGCCCTGCGTGCCGGTCTGCCCGGTGGGCGCAACGTGGCAGGAGCCCGACGGCATCGTTGTCATCGACTACAACTGGTGTGTGGGGTGCCGCGTGTGCATGGCCGCCTGCCCCTACTGGGCGCGGCGCTTCAACTGGGCGCAACCCGAGGTTCCGCTCGACGAGGTGAATCCCAACCAGCACTACCTGGGGAACCGCGCGCGAAAGAAAGGGTGCGTCGAGAAGTGCACCTTCTGCATTCACCGGACCCGGAACGGGCAGCTGCCGGCCTGCGTCGAGGCCTGTCCCACAGGGGCGCGCGTCTTCGGTAACCTGCTGGATCCTGACTCTGAAATCCGCTGGGTGCTCGCCAACAAGAACATCTTCCGCCTGAAGGAAGAGTTGGCGACGGAGCCCCGCTTTTGGTACTTCTCGGACTGAGGTGACGGTGCATCTACGCGCTTTCCTGCTGAGTGCGCTCCGCTCCGCGACGTCCGGCGGTCGCCGCTACCATCTCTGGATGGGGGCCCTGACGGTGATCATGCTGGCGGGGGGCTATGCCTACCTGGAGCAGGCCAACCACGGCCTCGTAGTGACGGGCATGAACGACCACGTGAGTTGGGGACTCTATATCTCCAACTTCGCGTTCCTCGTGGGCCTCGCGGCGGCCGCGGTCATCCTCGTGTTGCCTGCGTACATCCTGAAGGATGTGGACTTCAGCCAGGCCGTCCTCATCGCGGAGGGCGTGGCGGTATCGGCCCTGGTCATGTGCCTCGGGTTCGTCATGGCCAACAGCCCGGGGTGGCCATGGAAGTGGTGGCGCCTCGCCCCGGGGGTCGGGTTGCTCAACTGGCCCGATTCCATGCTGGCGTGGGACGTCATCATGCTCAACGGATACCTCGTGCTGAATCTGGCGATTCCGTTTTACATCCTATATAGCCACTACGTTGGGCGCGATCCGCTGAAGCGGAAGTACCTCCCGTTCATCTACGTGTCGGTGTTCTGGGCGGTGAGCATCCACCTGGTCACGGCGTTCCTGTTCGCCAGCCTGTCAGCGCGGCCGTTCTGGAACTCCGCACTCCTGGGCCCGCGGTTCCTCGCCTCGGCGTTTACGGCCGGACCCGCGTTCATGATTCTCCTGCTCGGCTTTGTCCGGTCAAACAGCGAGTACCCGATCTCCGACTCAGCCATCTCGAAACTGGCCATCGTGACCGCCGTGGCGGCGCAGGTCAATCTCGTCATGTTGCTGTCCGATCTGATCTTCGAGTTTTGGGCACCGACCCACCACAGCATCAGCGCGCGCTACCTCTTTTTCGGGCTCGGGGAGCACGATGCCCTGGTCCCGTGGATCCGGACCGGGATCGCGCTGAACGTGACGGCGACGATCACGCTCATGATCCATCCATTGCGCAACAATCCGCGCGTCCTGATGTGGGCGTGCGGGGCGCTGTTCCTCGGGATCTGGGTTGAAAAAGGGATCGGCCTGGTGATCCCGGGATTCATCCCGTCGCCACTGGGCGAGATCGTCGAATACACCCCGACGTGGGTGGAGCTGTGGGTGACGGCCGGCATCTGGGCGATGGGGATGTTCGTCCTGACGGTCCTGGTGCGGGTGGCGCTCCCGATCGAACTGGGCCATTCGCGGAGCCCCTACCTGGAGCCGCCGCCGCCCGTGCGCGGCGCGCGTCCGCGCGACACGCGCACGGTGCACAAGGACACCCGGACCTTCCGGACACGGTGACGTGATGGCCGGCGAGGCGCCGGCTGACTCTACTTTCACGAGGTGACGGACATGAACAGACATAGCCCAAATGACACCGCAGGGTGCGCCCGTGACCCTGACTGAGAGCTATCGGTTGTGTGCTCAATGTCATTTCCAGCAAGTGGAGGCGTGGGCCGGGGGCGGGCATGGTAAGCGGCTCGACGGCTGGCAGGGGCGCCGTGTCGTCATGGGGTGTGGCGACTGCCACGATCCCCACCAACCGGCCATTGAGAAGCGCATTCCCTTCCGGGCTCCCCAAATCGAGCGGACCAGAGGTCACAATCCATGAAATCAGATGGCGCGACCGCTCCGCTGAGGGGCGAGGGACAGGGCTCGATTCCACCGAAGGGTATCGACAGACGTCGGGCGCTTGGCATGATTGCGGGAGGAGCATCCGCCGGCATGCAGGCGCTCGGTGCCTGCGCCCCATTCAGTGCCGCGACGGAGGAAGAGCGAGAGGTCAAGACGCTGGCGTGGCAGGAATACATCAAAGGCAACTACCGGTTCATGACCGAGGAGGAACGGGCGGCCACCATCGCCCGTCTCGAACGCCTGTCGAAACTGAAACGCAATACGGAGGTGGGAATTCGGTCCACCGATGCGCAGCCGGGGGTGCAGTTTGGCTACGCCTTCAATATTACCAAGTGCAAGGGATACCGTGCGTGTGTCCAGGCGTGCATCAACGAGAACAACCTGGACCGGAAGGCGGCGACCCAGTACATCCGCATTTTCGAGATGGAGGATGGTGTCATCGATCTGGAACACGGCGACGCGACCTATGAGCACGAGGCACCGGCCGAGGGCCACTTCTACATGGGAACCCAGTGCTTCCAGTGTGCCGATCCACCGTGCGTGAAGGTGTGCCCTGTCGGGGCCACCTGGCAGGAACCGGACGGCATCACCGTCATCGACTATGACTGGTGCATCGGGTGTCGTTACTGCATGGCCGCCTGTCCCTACTGGGCCCGGCGCTTCAACTGGAGCGCGCCGGAGGTTCCGGCGGCGGAGGTGAATCCGAATCAGCACTACCTGAGCAATCGTGCGCGGAAGATGGGCGTTGTCGAGAAGTGCACCTTTTGCCTCCATCGTACACGGCAGGGCCGGCTACCGGCCTGCGCTGAGGCGTGTCCCACGGGAGCACGAGTGTTCGGCAACCTGCTGGACCCCGATTCGGAGATCCGTTGGGTACTCGCAAACAAACGCGTGTTTCGGCTGAAAGAGGAGTTGAACACCGAGCCGCGCTTCTGGTACTTCAGCGACTGAGGCGACCGTGCACCTGAAAGCATTTCTGATGAGCGGGCTGGCCTCGGCGACCTCCGGGGGCCGGCGCTACCACCTCTGGATGGGAAGCCTGACGCTGATCATGCTCGGCGGGGCGTATGCCTACTCCATCCAGTTGCGCTACGGCCTCGGCGTCACGGGGATGAACGACCACGTGAGCTGGGGCCTCTATATCTCGAACTTCACGTTCCTCGTCGGCTTGGCCGCGGCCGCCATGATGCTGGTGCTGCCGGCGTACATCCTTGGGGATGTCGACTTCGGCCGTGCTGTGCTCATGGCGGAAGCCGTTGCCGTCGCCGCGCTGGTCATGGTTCTCGGGTTCGTGGTGGTAGATCTCGGCAACCCACTGGCCTCCTGGCACCTAACGCCGGTCATTGGGTATCTGAACTGGCCACGCTCGCTCCTGGCATGGGATGTTCTCGTGCTGAACGGTTACCTGGCAATCAATCTCGCGATCCCGTTCTACATTCTGTACAGCCGCTTCTCTGGACGTGCGCCCGACAAGAAGAAATATGTCCCGTGGATGTATATCGCGGTGACCTGGGCGGTGAGCATTCACCTGGTAACCGCGTTCCTTTTGGCTGGGCTGCCGGCCAGGCCGTTCTGGAACACGGCACTGCTCGGTCCCCGGTTCCTTGCCTCCGCCTTCACAGCGGGTCCGGCGTTCGTGATCGTTCTCCTGTGGTTCATCCGGCGGACGACAGTGTACCACATCTCGGACGAGGCGTTCTCGAAGCTTGCCCTGATCACGACGGTCGCGGCGCAAATCAACATCGTGATGCTCGTGTCTGAGCTGTTCTACAAGTTCTACTCTTTCACGCATCACGGTATCAACGCGGAATACCTTTTCTTTGGACTGGGAGAACACAACGCGTTGGTGCCGTGGATCTGGGTGGCTATCCTGCTCAATGTCGGGGCAACCGGGATCCTGATGATCCACCCGCTGCGACGTAACATGCGCTGGCTGATACCCGCCTGTGTCATTCTCTTCGTCGCCATCTGGATCGAGAAGGGGATCGGGCTGGTGATCCCGGGCTTCATTCCCTCGCCACTTGGAGAGATCGTCGAGTACACTCCCACCTGGGTCGAACTGGGCGTGACAGCAGGAATTTGGGCGTTGGGCCTTTTTGTCCTGACCGTCTTGGTGCAGGTGGCGCTGCCGATCGAGTTGGGCCAGTTGCGCAGTCCACATCTGGAGGAACCGGAGCCCTCACGGATCATCCGTCCGCGCAGCGTTCGCACCAGGCCCCATGACGTTGTTCCCGTCCGAAAACGATGAAGTGACCGCTGGCGGAAGCGCCGGCCAATCCTACTCGCACGAGGTGATGGATCATGAACAGACATAGCCCAAATGACACGCGGTACCCGTTGCCCGCCACAATAGCTGGTATGGCGGGCGTGGCGGTGGGAGTCCTGCTCGCAGCCTCGATCAAATATACCGATCAGTGGGAGCGAGCGGTCCTCCTGCGGTTGGGCCGCTACCGGGGGTTGCGAGGGCCCGGGTACTTCACCGTCATTCCCATCATCGACCGGGTGGCCTACAACGTCGATCAACGGATTCGAACGGCGGCCTTCGGGGCCGAATCGTGCCTGACCCGAGACACGGTGCCGGTCAACGTCGATGCCATTGCCTTCTGGATCGTTCGTGACCCCGAGCGCGCTGCGTTGGAGGTGCAGGACTACAACGAAGCGGTGGTCCTCTCGGCGCAGACTCAGCTGCGCGATGCCATCGGCAAACACGATCTCACCGAACTGATCCAGTCCAGAGACGAACTCGGCCGCGGGCTCAAGGTCGCGCTGGAAACCAAGATGGCGGACTGGGGCATCAAGGTGCAGTCAGTCGAGATCCGCGATGTCATCATTCCGGCCGCATTGGAGGACGCGATGTCACGGCAGGCGCAGGCCGAACGGGAGCGACAGGCGCGCATCATCCTCGGGACAGCGGAAACCGAGATCGCGCACAAGTTCGTCGCCGCCGCCGACGCCTACCGGAACCACCCGGCCGCCATGAATCTGCGAGCCATGAACATGCTCTACGAGAGCATCGCCAAGCGTGGTTCGCTCATGGTCGTCCCATCAGGTCTTGCGGATTCGCTGAATGTTCCTTCGCTGATGGGCGTCATGGGAGCTACCGGGCTCGTTCCGTCTGAAGACGGGGAGCCGCCCCGGATGGGGCCGAGCGCACCCACCGAGGCGCCGAAGGACGAATAGCGCGGAGGCGGTAGGTCGGTAGAAGGGCCGTCCTTGTTGGCGGCCCTAGCCGCTATCCTCCCGGAATAGCCAACCCATGACACGCACTACACATCTGCGGGTTCTTCGCTCGCATCCGGTCGGCATCGAAGTCCGGACCGTGCGGATTGAAGCGTCTGCCGCCAAGCGCCGAGTGACAGGTCAGACAATCCCGCTCCGCGTGGCAGGCGACGCAGCTTTCCAGGTTCTGCCGAGCCGCTTGGCCGTGGCCCAATGACCAGAACTGCTTGCCGTCGTGATAGCCCGCCTTGAGCGGACCCGTTGCCACCACCCCCGCGTTCACGTGACAACTGGCACAGAACTGACCGGTATTGTGGCAATCGGCACACTCGGTCTCTTGGTTGTAGGCTGAGACCGGGTGGAGACTGAGGTAGCCAAACGGGTGGAAACCGCCGTCGCCTTGGCCCGGATCGGGTCGGTGGCAATCGAGGCACTGTGGCAAGGCGTGGCACGCGGCGCAGCTCTCCGGCGCCGCCGACGCAGGGTCTGCGTGAACGAGGGAGAAGTCCTCCCCGTGGGTCACCGGCCTGGTGCGCTCTACGATGGCGCCGGTACCTCGATTGGGTCCGGCCGGATGCATGGCCAGCAACACCACCGGCCGACTCGCATGGCACTCGAGGCAGCTTTCCTGGGTGTGACAGGCCTGGCAACTCCGGGGATTACTTTCGGCGCTGGCACCGTGACTGCGGTAGAACTGGGCGTCGTTGTGTGACGCCGGCGCCGCCAACGCGGCGGTGATGGCCAGGGAACGCGGATCGCGGGCCAGGGCTTGGATGACCTCTTGTTCGGGAGCATCCACGTGACACTGGAGACAGAAGTCCTGCGCATGGCAGGTGGCACAGCTGGGCGCGACCGCATAGGTGGCACCCGTCGGGCGGGCGAGGCTGCCGTGGCCCGGGCCTGCGAAATCGGCGACGTCATGATCCGGTGGAGCAGGGAATTCCGCGATCCGTGCCATGGTCAGGCCGGTGGCCTCGGCCAGCGGCAGGTGACAGGTGGCGCAATTCTCCGGTGCCAAGGCCAGGTGGTCCTGTGTCTCCTCGTGACAGGCGAGGCAGCGCTCGATGGCGGTTCGCTCCACCGTCATGCGCAAGGAATCGGAAGTGGAA
>JBDHMR010000036.1:8577-8906 GCA_039656035.1 Gemmatimonadota bacterium | reverse complement strand
CCCTGGGGCGTGACCATGGGGCTCGGCTCCCAGCGCACGGGCAAATCGGTCTTGCTGTCGTGCACACGACCTTGTTCGAGGGCACGGCTGGCCTTAGACAAGGATAAGTGGCCCAGCGCCTGGTACAGACTCTCGAATCTTCCCTGGGCCTCCGGGTCGGCGAACCGCAGATGGTGCTGACTGAGGACGGCTATGTAGTAGTTGGCCGGCATGAAAACGACGGCACTGAGCTTCAACGCTCCAGCCATTGCCATGAGCAGCCCGGCTACCGGCCCAAGCAGCCCCAGACCCGGGTGTTCCTGCCCGGGAAGTCGCGGTCTCCGGTCGTC
>JBDHMR010000036.1:0-8543 GCA_039656035.1 Gemmatimonadota bacterium | reverse complement strand
AGAACGTCCTGATCAGGGATGATCGTCTGGTTGCGGACGACGCGGAACTCCAATACCAACTGCGTGTGATCGGCGTCTCCGAACACCCTGACAGTCGGAGGTACACCGCTGCCCCCCACGACCTCGACAGTAGGGGTGGGAAATCCCCGGTCTCTGAGCGCCGCCAAAATTCCCGTACGATCCAGCACCAACTCGATCCCATGGGGAGTGTAGTGGTCCAACACTCGGGTTTCTATCTCGTCGGCGCCGAATCCAGGGAGGTCACTGGCGCTGAGTCCCCATCCGCCGTCATCGCTCACGCCCTTGGTCAGTTCCGGATCCCGCAACATGGGCACCAGCCGGCTCACCTTGAGGAAGATGTCTCCCGGTTCACGAGGCTCGATTGCCTCACCGGTGATCAGCCACGAAAAAAAACGAGCCGAATAACGCCAGGCATTGGGGCCGTACCCGCCACCCAGGACGACCACCGTGGCGGCCTGAGGCGCAGCTCCCCGGATGGTATCGACAACGAACCGGTCACGGGCGAGCATCCCATCAGCGGTGATGCGCCAATCGCCTATCTGATCGTCGAATGCGGGATCGGCCCCTGCCAAATAGATCACCAGTCCTGGCGCATGGTTTTCCACCACCGGGGGGAGTTCGGTACGCAGCGTAGTGAGATACCGCCCGTCCTCGACATCGCTCCCCAGGGCGATCGACGTCGATGCTTGCGCCGGCGCATCGTCCCAATCGGCGTTGTGAATGGAAAAGGTGAACACCGACGGATCGTCGGCGAAGGTGATACGGGTACCGTTGCCGTCGTGCAAGTCGAGATCGACGACCAAAATTGGCGCCTGAAATCCCCGGGCTCGCAGACGCTTGATGGCGATCGCGATGTCGTTGTACACGCAGAAACCCATACCGCGATCGGGAGCGGCATGATGAAAACCACCTCCCAGGTGCACGGCTGGATAGTCCGTTCTGAGGGCCAGGCGGGTCGCTTGAATGGTGCCACCAACCATCCGGCGATTGACGTCCAGGATGGTATCCACATCCCCCGCCTCGACAGGTACGCCGAAGATACCGCCTAGTACTTCGGGATCGGCCAGTGAGTCCAGGTACCGGTCGGTGTGCACTCGACGCACATTGGCGATAGAAGCCGGTAGTACCTGGCTGACGCGACGGGGGACCAGCAAGCCTTCTTCAACAAGGAATGCGAGGATCTTCCGGACTCTACGGGGATCGAGCGGCACACCGGATGGCATGGCGTCACCGGTCGCTTCGTGAACGAAACTGACCCCCGGTTTCAGCCGGTAGCGCAACAGGCGTAATCGCCGCTTGGCGGCGTGCCATATTCCTTGCATTAGTGGTTCATCGCAGGTAACCCTACTTGTCGTTCGCGGTCAGTTGCCCCGACACCACCGCATGGAGTTCGTAACGTGCCTGACGCTTTTGAAGACGAGCGTGATTTGGTCGAGCGCCGGCGCCCGTTCATGACCGCCCGGTGGTCCAACCCGATTCTTCTGACTTACCGGGTCTCCCCCGACTTCCTCCGTGACCAAATCCACTCGGACCTGACCCTCGATCCGTGGCAGGGCCACTATCATGTCAGTGTAGTGGCCTTCGAGTTCCAGGATACGCGAATCCGCGGCCGCCGGGTACCCGGATTCGTCAATTTCTCTCAGTTGAACCTCCGGACGTATGTCCGTCAAGGTGACCAACGCGGAGTCACGTACCTCAAGGAATTCGTGGCCAGCAAGGTGGTCGCCGTCATCGCCCGCCTCAGATTCAATGAGCCGTACCAAACCCTGGACATCACCAGTCATACCCGCAGCTCCGGCGACGCACTCCACATCGATCACCGGTGGCGGCGACACGATGTCGACCAATTCATCGAGGTCACGGCGTCACAAACTTCGGTCCTCCCACCAGAGGACGGCAGCGTATATCACTTTACCGAGCACCACTGGGGGTACGGGTCCACCCGATCCGGCGACCTGGTTCGATACCGTGTGGAGCATCCCATTTGGGCCATCAGGGAAATTCGATCGGTGGCCCACAGCATCGATTTCGCGTCGTTGTTTGGTGTCGAATGGGGCATGCTGAACGACCACGACCCGGTGCGGACCACCCTCGCTGTGGGTTCCGCCGTCGAGCTGTACCCACCGGGGCGATGACGGCAAACTCGCACTACGCCCGCCGGCTCGGCGTCTTCTCGGCGACCATGATCGTCGTAGGGGGCATCATCGGCGCGGGCATCTTCCTGAGCCCTGCCGACGTGGCCCGGCGAGTGGGCCATCCTTCCCTGATCCTTGCCGCATGGATACTTGGCGGTGTCATCGCATTGATCGGTGCGGTGTGTTTTGCCGAACTGGCAGCGCGGATGCCCAAGGCCGGCGGAAGCTACGTCTACCTGAGAGCTGCGTTTGGACCACTCCCCGCGTTTCTCTTCGGCTGGACCCTGCTGTTGATCGTCGCCACGGGGGCCACTGCGGCCGTGGCAATGATCTTCGCCAACTACACCGTGTCGTTCCTGGGGCTGGCACCGATATGGGTCAAGCCGCTGGCTATTGCAGCCATCGTGTTCCTGGCGGGCGTCAACTACCGGGGAGTGGTGCCCGGAGCGGTCCTCCAGAATCTGTTCGTGGTCCTCAAGTTGCTGCCTCTGGCGGTGCTGGCCGTCCTGGGGCTGGTCTTCGCCCAAGGCGATCCCCTTGGGCCCTTTGCCGGCGAAACGTTGCTACCGAGTTCACGAGGCGCGGTATGGGCTCTAGCAGCCGGACTCGGCCCCGTTCTCTTCGCCTTCGGCGGGTGGCAGCAACTCAACTTCGTCGCCGACGAGATTACCGACCCCCGGCGGACGATTCCGCGGGCGCTACTACTCGGCATCGCCATCGTGATCACGGTGTACCTGGCTGTCAACGTGGCCTACTTGTGGGGACTGGGCCCGTCAGGACTTGCGAGCAGCAAGGCTCCGGCAGCGGACACCATGTACGCGGTCTTTGGCGACCGGGGCCGGTGGCTGATCTCTCTCGGCATCATCGTTTCGACCTTCGGGTTCCTCGACTTGGTATTGCTGGTCACGCCCCGCGTATTCCAAGCCATGGCCGCGAACGGTCAGTTGCCGACACGGCTGGCCCGACTCCATCCGCGCTACCAGACTCCGGTAGCCGGGATCGTATTTCAAGCGGTATGGGCTTCGATACTTGCCGGTAGCAATACCTACGGAGCATTGCTGGATTACGTCGTGTTCGGTGACTGGATCTTCTTTGGCGCCACCGTGGCGACGCTCTTCGTCTTCCGGTCACGACAATCAGGAAATACCGATGGAGAAGAGGCCGGCGGATACCGCTTGCCGGGTTACCCGGTCGTGCCCGCTTTGTTCGTCATGGCAGCGGTCTATGTGGTCGTGGGATCGATCGTGTCCAATCCGGTAAACGCGGCGGTCGGCGGCGGACTCATCGCGTTGGGCGTGCCGGCATACCATTGGTTGGGCAATCGGGGAGAAGAGCCACCGCCTGCCTAGGAAACTGACATCGGGACTCCGGGGCGCCGGAATATCCGCCCTACATCACTACCGCCACCAGCGTCAGCCGCCGATCGGGGCACCGGCCCGGCACGCGGTACTCACACCACATGTCACCCACGGCCTCTCTCCTTCATCGGCCGTGACCCAGCGCGCACTCGAGGACCGTACGTGACTCTGGCCGTCTGCCTGCTCAAGGTGGAGGTGCGCTTCGACCGGCGGAATAGCCGGATCAGATGAGAAGTACAACGCCCGCCATCGTCCACTGGGCACACTGTCGACCCACCAATACGTGGTGTCGCGCGCGCCGATCCCCAGTGCCGGGTAAGGGACCGAGTCGCGGTTGATGAACCGGGCGATGATGAGACCGTTGGCCAGACGCTCCCTGCCGGACACCATGAGCCCGACCGCCGGCTCCACCCGCACGAGGGGGCCACGATCGTGAACCGAATCAGCGATGACGACGAGCCGTTGCTCATCACCCTCACCAGTAGCGTCCGAAAACAGGAGAGTTCGAGCGTAGGCGATCACGTCTTGCCGAGAATCGCGAACGACGTCACCGCCATATGCGTCCGGGGCCAAAACCAGTTCCGGTTGTTGGTCGGTGCCCACGCTAATGCGCCCACCGAGTTGAGCCAACCCGACCCCGACGAGGACTCCCATGAATAGTATGAAAAACTTGCCGGCGGCGTGTCTTCGAGTACCGATCACTGTAGCATCCTCGTGCCGACCTGGTGGAGAGACTCGTGGCCGGCGGTTGCTCGCCGGCGCGGTCTCATGAGGGCTCTTGCCCGAACGTCAATAATACGGCCGTGAGCGAAGGCGGCACAAATGAGAGGGGTGTATTATGGGATACCGTAGCCAAACAGCCGTTTTTCCGTAGTGGAGCTTCGATGACCTGGTGGGGATTGACCCGATCCGGATGGCTGGTCTTTGTCCTCATGGCAGGGGGCACTGTCCGGGCCATGGGGCAGCATCAGCCGCTTACGGTGGAGATCGGACTCTACGCCCAGGTCAACAGCTTCGACGAAAGCCTCCAGCTCGACAACCTTACCGGGGTCGGCGCCAGAGTCGGAGTTTTCCTGCGCCCAAAGTTCTCTCTGGAACTGTCGGCCTCCTATGCCCAGACCGGCGACAGTGTTCGCTCTGTGTGGTACCTCCCAGTCACAGTATTCGCCATGTTTCATGTCCCGTTGCGAAACGACCTTGCCCTTCTGCTGGCACCCGGATTCGTCCACACGACCTACGGTGAAGATACCAACCGATCGGACGATGGCCTCGCCAGTCTGATAGGCCTGAGCTTCCAGGCGTCCCGGCGCATAGGCTTCCGCGTCGACGGGCGAGTGGACTTCTTTGGCAGCCCGTCGAATGGTGCCGGGAACAACGTCAACTACAGCCTCAACGCGGGGGTGTCCGTTTTCTTTGGCAAGCAGGTCGAGAAGGACAGCGACGGGGACGGACTGGCCGACAAGTTGGATCGATGTCCTGCCACACCTGCGGGCGTAGCGGTAGACGCTACCGGGTGCCCCATCCCGCTCGACAGCGATGGCGATGGCGTGCTCGACTCGGTCGATCGTTGCCCAAACACTCCACGCGGCGAGCGCATCGACCAGAATGGTTGTCCGCTCGACGGTGACCAATGATCTCCACCTTGAGGCGACTGCTCCCAGCCGGTCTCCTGGCGGCCTGCCTCCTCGTCCTGAATCACCAATGGGGAACGCTTCCCGCCATCGGCCCCCTGCTCGATCCTTACCACGGCATATGGAGTGTGGCTCGCTCGGCGAACTGGCCGGCGTCGGGAACGGCGACTATCCCGGCACTGTCGGACTCGGTAGTCGTAGTGTACGACGATCGCGCGGTGCCACACATCTTCTCCAACACCGTAGCCGACGCCCAGCGCGCCCTCGGCTACGTGGTGGCACGGGACCGCTTGTTCCAGCTCGAGCTTCAAGCCCGGGCGACCGCGGGGCGTCTGACCGAGTGGGCCGGTGCGGCCGCGCTCGAACTGGACCGGTCGTCCCGTCGCCTGGCACTCGCCGCCACGGCGGACGAAGAATACCGGACTCTTGTGGCAGAAGACGCCCCTGTAGTGAACGCGCTCGCGGCGTTTGCCGAAGGTGTCAACGCCTGGATCGATCAGCTCGACCGCCGTGACTACCCCATAGAGTACCGTCTCCTCAACGCCAAACCGGAGCGGTGGCGGCCGGTGTACTCGCTGTACCTCCTCAAGCGCATGAGTTTGACGCTGTCGTTTTCACGACACGACCGGCAATATCCGGCACTCGCCAGCCTGGTGGGAGCGGAGGCCGCGAGGGCTCTGATAACGCGCAACAATCCCATTCAGGAACCCGTGGCACCGAACGGCACCGGGAAACCGAGATACGACTTCGACCAGTTGCCACCGCCACGACTGACACAAACCGCTCGATCAGTGAATGGCGCGGCGCCGAGTCCTCTGTGGGGAAACGAGTCGATGAATGAAGTGGAATTCCCGGTTGGCAGCAACAACTGGGCGGTGGCGCCGACGCGTTCGGCGAACGGATCCGCCTTACTGGCGGGCGACCCGCATCTGGGACTAACCCTCCCCAGCATCTGGTATGAAGCACATCAGGTGGTCCGCGACACCCTCGATTCATATGGTGCAACGCTCATCGGCACTCCGGCGATCGTCGTTGGATTCAACCGGCACGTAGCCTGGACGTTCACCAACAACTCGGCCGACGTCGTCGACTACTACCGCGAAACGGTCGACAGCGTACTCACACCGCAAGCGACACTGCTCGACGGGGAGTGGCGGCCGGTTCAACAGCGCATCGAGGAGTTCCGAGATCAACGGCAGCACCTCATCCACAGCGATACCCTGTTTCGATCCCACCGAGGGCCGTTGATTCGCGACGATGACGGTTGGCTGTCGCTCAGGTGGACGGCGCTCGAGCCATCCCGCACGAGTCAGGCTATCCTCGACATGAATCTCGCCCGTGATATCCACGAATGGCTTCTGGCCACCGAAGGCTTCGAAGTGCCGTCCCAGAACGGATTGGTGGCGGACCGGGATGGTAACATCGCCGTCCGGTCTCTCGGGCGAGTTCCGGTGAGACCAGCGGACTACCAGTTCATCTGGGACGGCCGGACCTCAGCCAGTGATTGGCGGGGAGACTACGCGGTCGAGCAGCTCCCCTCGTCCATCAACCCGGCAAGAGGTTTTCTGGCATCCGCCAACCAACAACCGGTAGATCCACTGGTCGACTCGACCTACTGGGGGCGCCGGTGGCCAACGCCGTGGCGCGCCCTGCGCATCATGGCAAACCTCCGTCGAGACTCGGCGGTAACCGCCGAGACGATGCGTCAGTGGCAGACCGACCCCGGCAGCGCCCGCGCGGACTATTTCCTGCCGTACCTCCTGTCCGCCGCCAGACACACGACAGGGAACCGGGCGACAGACAGCGCAGCCGTTCGCGCCGCCGAGTTACTGCGAGAGTGGGATGGCAGGTATACCAAGGAGAACGAGTACGCGGTGTTGTTCGAGGCGGTAATGTCCGAGATTGGCGCAGGATTGTGGGACGAGTTGCTGGACGAACGAGGATCCCGAATCTTCTATCCGGCGGAAGCCACAGTGGCACAATTGATGGCAGACCCATCGAGTCCGTGGTGGGACGACCGGTCGACCGCCCTACAGGAAGAGCGCGACGACATCATCCATGCCAGCCTGGTGTCCGGTCTCGACGCCACGCGGGACCAGTACGGAGAGCCTTCCGGTGGAGGCTGGCGCTGGGATCGGGTACGCCGGTTCACCATTCCGCACCTTCTTCGATTGCCCGGGTTGGACGCGTCTGGGGTGGCCAACCAGGGGGGGCCCAGCACGTTGAGCCCCATGGCCATGCGGGGCACGCACGGCGCCAGTTGGCGCATGGTGGTCGATCTGGGTCCGCCGATCCGCGCCTGGACCACCTACCCGGGCGGGCAATCAGGCAACCCGGCCAGCCGGTTCTACCGCAACCGCATCGGTGACTGGTCGGCGGGCACCCTGCAGCCCGTCGCCATACCCGGAGCACCTGAGGACATACCGGAGGAGTCGACCTCGGCTCGCCTGCTTCTCATCCCCCGGCTGGCAAACCGATGAACAGAGTGATTCGGCTGACAATATTGACCGTTGCGTTCGTGCTCATCACCATCGCCGTTGGGTGGTGGGCCGTGGCGCTGGTTGGCGTGTTGTGGGGCTGGCTAGCCGCAACCGGGATCCGCTACCCCAGGGTCCTGGGCGCCGCGGCGGCCGGCCTTGCCTGGCTGGCCATCCTGACAAGCGGCGCGCTTTCAGAAGAGGGTCGAGCCTTGCTGACTACGGTTTCCGGCATGTTTTCGGTGCCCGGGGCTCTGGTAGTGATCTCGACCGTGGGCATTGGCGCGTTGCTGGGGTTCCTCGGGTCGTGGGTGGGGTCCTGGCTCCGCCCTGATCCAGCTCCCACGCTGGAGTAAGCGGCTTGAAACTGCTCCCCGCCTATTTCGCGTACTGAGGTGCTACGAGTAACTTTGCTAGGCTCCGAAGAAGATTCTCTTCGGACAATCCCCGCACACATTGAGGAATGGTGTATGTCGCTACCGCTTTCGAGAACTTCCGCGATCTTGGCGTTGTTGATTGGGATGGCTGGGCCGTTGTATGGCCAACTGCCCCCGGTAACACCGGAGCAAGCCGCCAAAGGTGTGCTGGTGGCCCGGGCGGTTTTCGAACCGGGAGAGCTGGCGTTGGCCCGGGGCGACACGGCACACATCAGGGTGGTGCTGCAGGACGAGGCGGGCAATCCTGTCGAAGGAGCTCTGGCCTTCATGTTTTCACCCGACCAGAGTGTGGTGGGACCCCAAATCGGGCGCCAACTGAGCGACGGCACTTTCCAGATTCAGGCTGTCGGACCTGGCAAGACGACCCCGGTCCTGGTCGTTCGAGTCAACGACGAAAACGGCTCGTTCCGGGGCACCGCCGGAGTCAAGGAAATCGGGATGGTGGAGATAGCGGTATCCGACTGGCCGGTCAGCCGGATCGAGA
>JBDHMR010000035.1:0-8545 GCA_039656035.1 Gemmatimonadota bacterium | reverse complement strand
AGATTGGCGAGGGCGTTGGCGGTAGCGCTCAACACTATGTCCAACACGTCAACATCGCGGGCGGTGAACCGGCGTTCGGCACTGACGATTGCCACAAGTCCATGGCGCCGGCCGAGTATTACGAGCGAGCCTTCGAGGACGGAGCCATTCGGTCCACTGATTCCAGCCGAAGCACCCCGAACCTCCCCGGTGTTCTGCTCGATGGCCAGCGAGGCGCTCGGTCCAGACGTGTGAACGATGTTGGAGTTGTCGGAGTCCTCATGATAGAGGGCTATGGCACTCTCGCAGGCGGGGTACCAGGCCGCAAGTTGTTGTGACAGCAGGTCGATCGCGGCCCCAGGCGATGCCGCGGCGGCCAGGGCACGCGTGGATTCTGCTAGACGGCGCAATTCCTGCACGGCAATTCCTGTGTCCAAGGATTCGGTGGACGGAGGGAAAGGAGACTCGGTCATGATTCTCGCGGATACCAGAAGCCGCCTGTCGGCCAACGACGTGCAGCTGGTCGTGCTCCTCCTGAGCCGGGGGTCGGCAACGACCCGAGTCCGGGTTGAGCGTCAATTGGAACAGGAGGGGATCGACTCCCTGCTGGACCACTCCGAGTTGTTCGAACGACTAGTAGCTGTTCGCGGTATGCTGTTGCCGTCGCCAGCACTGTTCTACTACGTCGCCATGCGGCATCTTCTTCGACGCACGGGAACGGACGATCGTGACTTGTCCGACTATCTCGCCGCCATGCTCATCGAATTCGGCCGCCGTGACCGCGCCTGGCGCGTCGATTGGAACGATGATCACAGTCACCAGTACCTGGTAGACATCCTCGACGATCTCAATTCAACCAGCGGCAACCGACGGTTCAAGGTAATGGTCCATCTCGGCAACCACGCCTTGTGGCTGGTCGGCGTCTTTCCCGACTACATCGCCGCCCGTCGGTTGCGGAAGGGTGGTCCCAACGTCGAATACTACGAACGCTTGGGGCAACGTGGGTACCAGCTGGCCTCGGATCACGAGTTGGCCGGCCGGTTCGGGCTCGAGCCTGTCCTCAGTGCGGCGGCTGAGCGTTTCACCCAGGCCAGGCACGCCCTCAACAGACTGAGCGACCAGTTGCTGTTCCCTAACTGCTGCTCACCCGACCGCATCCTCCGTGAACTGGAAGGACCGGCCTGAGCGCCACTCCCCGGCCGCGTTCACCAACGCCCTGAACAGACCTTTCTCTGGCGCGTCGGATTCCCGCCAGAAGCTCTCCGGGTGCCACTGAACGCACACCAGCCAGTGCCCGTCGTCGTCGCCCTCCGCGGCTTCGATGACCCCGTCGTCCGCCGACGCCGTCACATGGAGTTCCCCGGCCAGGTCCCGGATGCCCTGATGGTGGAACGAATTGGTGAGGACCAGGTCCTGTCCCATCGCCTCCAGCGCGCGGCTGCCGGCCACCAAGCGAACGTGGTGAGTCCGTTCATGCCACTCGGAACCCTTGTCGTGATCGAGATCAGAAGGACGCTGAACGGGAAGGTCCTGCCACAGTGTTCCCCCGAGGACCACGTTGACCAGTTGGAAGCCACGGCAAATGGCCAGGACCGGAACCCTGTTGGCCCGGGCGGCATGGAACAAAGCGATCTCGAAGGCATCCCGCTCGGGGTCGGCGTCCCTGACGTGTTCGGTACCGGTCAGGCCGTAGCTCTCCGGAAGGAGATCCTCACCGCCGGTAAGGAGCAGCCCGTGACAGGCCGCCAGGGCATCGGCCGCACCGGAAGGTCCCATGGCGGGCACCAGAACCAGCGGGACGCCGCCGGCGTCGCCAACCGAGTGCACGTAGTCGATGTGGACGCCCGTGTGCTGCCGGCCGGGCTCACCGGTAACTCGGGCGCTGACGCCGATCCGCGGTGCTGTCACAGCAGCAGGGAATCCGGGAAGAAAGGACAGGCTGGGTCTTCGAACCGAGTCCGCTCCAGCTTGATGCCTATCAACGGGATTATCTCGCTTGCGACCGACACTTGTCCCAGGATGGGTGCTCCTTCGAGTGGCTCCCCGGTGAAAAGCATGACCCCGACCGCGGCGGCCGATAGATCCAGCACCAGTACCCCGAAGCCGGGCATGTCATCGGCTTCGAAGGTTCCTTCCACGCCTATGACCCAGGTCGTGTCGGCCCGGCCGACGACGGCCCGATAGGCCGGTCCAGCGGCCACTCGGGCGACCAGCCGCTCCGGCAACTCGCTGGGCGTTGCTGATAGTGTTTGGCCCGGGACGCCGAATTCACTCAGCAGCATGGTAGGTCCGGCGAGGGCCGCGATACCGCAGGCGGTGCTGCCCCGGCCCTGGCCGTCACAGCCTGCGACCAGCACGATCGACAGGGTAACCATCGTGCGGTAGCGCATGGTGCCTCCGAGAGAGCGGATGGTTTTGCTCCCCGAAAGATACACGCTATCCACACGACTCGTACCGGCTTCGCTTGACGCTCCAGCTACCGGCTCATAACATTGGTCGTCTGCCAGCGCAGGTTTCCGTTTCCTCGTTACCGGTTGAACATCCATCATGTTTGAAGGTTGGCGTGACCGTCTGGAGCAGCTGATGGCCGACCTCACGCCCGGCACCGACCCGCGCGAGCGAACCGGCCCGTTGCGTGAGGCGATGATCGAGCTGAAGATCGGCTTGCAGGCCATGCGGGAAGGGCTCGACGCGACCGCCGGCCAGATCGAGGAACAGCGGCAGCATCTGGCCGACGTCGAACGTCGTGGCCGCCTCGCCGCCGACGTCCCCGATCCGGAAACCGTGCGCATTGCCGAGGAGTTCGCCGAAAAGCACGGGGAACGTATTGCCATGCTGGAGCGCAAGCTGGCCGTCCAGCAACAGGAGATGACCATGGCACAACGGGATCTCGACCAACTTCGGGCCAGCTACAAAGCGGCGTCCATGGGCCTGGAAGACGACGGCAACCTGGCCAGCGTCAACCAGGCCTGGCGCGAGCTCGAAGCTGCCGGTGGTCAGCGACCGGAGACCGATCTCAAGGGCGAACTCCTGCAAGCCGATCTCGACCGGAAGGCAAAACAGGCCGCAGTCGAGGAACAACTCGCCTACCTCAAACGCAAGATGAAGGACGACCGGTAGCCTGGTCGCCTGACCACTTCACACCTCTCGACTCCAACCTACGGACCCCCCCCGCATGAGCCAACACGCATCGGCAGCCCAGACGGACGATACCGCCTTTTTCGGGCACCCCCGAGGGCTGTCCACCCTGTTCTTCACCGAGTTGTGGGAACGGTTCAGCTACTACGGGATGCGGGCCATCCTCATCCTGTTCATGGTCGCCCCGATCGCGACCGGTGGAATGGGGTACGACGTAGGAAAGGCCGGCGCGGTGTACGGCACCTACGTTTCGCTAGTATACCTGCTGGCGCTGCCCGGTGGCTGGGTGGCCGACCGGCTGATCGGCATGCGGCGGGCGGTTCTGTACGGCGGTATCACCATCATGCTGGGACATATCTCCCTCGCCGTTCCCGGTGAGGCGTCCTTCTATTTTGGCCTTCTGCTCATAGTCATCGGTACCGGCCTGCTCAAGCCCAACGTATCGGCCATGGTGGGAACGCTCTACGAACAGGGGGACGTACGCAGGGATTCAGGGTTTTCCATCTACTACATGGGGATCAATGTCGGGGCGTTCATCTCACCGTTCGTGGTGGGAGGTTTGGCCCAGCTTCCCGCGTTCCAACGGTTCCTCGAGTCCGTCGGTTTGTCGGCGGAATCTTCCTGGCACTTCGGTTTTGCCATGGCGGCGTTGGGGATGCTGTTTGGATTGGTGTGGTACGTCAGGGGCGGCAAGTACCTTGGCGATAGGGGCCTGCACCCGGTGCCGGCGGAATCGCCTGAAGCGGCTCAAAAGCTAAAGCGAAACACCATCATTGCCGTAGTTGGGATCGTTGGCGGCCTGATGTTGTTGGTGGCCCTGGCCGCCATGGGCGTGATCACCATTACCCCCGAGGGTGTGGCTCGAGTGGTTGGCATCGGGCTGTTGTTCATCATCGTCGGTTTCTTCTCGTGGCTGTTCCTGGCCAGCGAGTGGACCAAGGAGGAGCGCAAGCGATTGTGGCTCATCCTGGTGCTGTTTGTCGCGTCGGCCGTGTTCTGGTCGGCGTTCGAGCAGGCCGGCTCGTCACTCAACCTGTTTGCCCAGAACGATACCAAGAATTACTTCCCCGCCAGTTGGTTCCAGTCGGCCAACGCGCTGTTCATCATTTTCCTGACGCCGCTGTTCGCCTGGTTGTGGGTGTGGCTGGCCCAGCGCCGCCGCGACCCGTCCACTCCAGCCAAGTTTTCGTTCGGTCTCATCCTGGTGGGCGCGGGATTCCTGGTGATGATGGTGGCGGCGTCGCTGTCGGCCACGGGCGTCGAAGTGAGTCCCATGTGGCTCATCGTGACGTATTTCCTCCACACCGTGGGCGAGCTGACCCTCAGCCCCGTGGGCCTGAGCGCCATGACCAAGCTGGCCCCCCAGCGGATTGCCGGCATGATAATGGGCGTTTGGTTCATGGCCACCTCCGCCGGAAACTTCATCGCCGGTACCGTGGTCGGCCTGTATGCGTCCTTTACTCAGTCGCAGGTATTTGGCGCGGTGGCGGCATTCTCCATTGGGGCGGGGCTGCTCCTGGCACTCCTGGTTCGGCCCATGCGGCGGTTGCTGACTTCGCCACAACCCACTGATACATAAGGGGTTATAGCACCTAACCCGGGGAGCGGCCAAGCCCAGCACTCTCGTGCAAGTTCTGGCACGGATTTGGCTCCCCACCCTCTCATTGACCGGCGTTCTGCGCCGATTTCAGGAGGGTTGGTGGCTCATTTGGCCAGTGAAGGAACCGTCGTAAGTGGCGCTCCCGTGGACGGGTGTAAGGAAATCCTTACGCCCGCTGCGTTGGAGTTCGTGGCCGGTCTGCACCGCAAATTCGAGGGCAGGCGGCGCGAGCTCATGGACCGCAGGACGCAGGTCCACGAAACGTATCTGGCCGGCGGCCGTCCCGGCTTCGGGAGTAAGACCCGGCCGATCAGGGCCGGGTCGTGGATGACTCCCCCACCACCTCACGGTCTCAATGCCCGGCGGATGGAGTGTATCGGGCCCGCGGATCGGGAATCGCTCATGGCCGGGCTGTACTCCCGGGCCGATGTATACGTGGCTGACCTCGACGGCGCCACTGCTCCCACATGGGAATCCCTCCTCCTCGGTCAACGACACTTGGGCGAAGCCGTCAGGGGGGAAATTGCCTACCACTCTCCCGATGGACGCGAAGTGGAAGTAGCGCCGGCGGCGGCTAGCCTGATGCTGCAACCGCGTGCCATCCACCTTCTAGAACCACGGCTGACCGTCGATGACGAACCCGTCAGCGCCAGTCTGTTCGATGTTGGTCTCTACCTGTTCCACAACGCCGAGCACCTTCACCAACGTCGATGTGGCCCGTTCCTGTCCCTCGGCGGTGTGGAGGGACAGCTGGAGGCGCGGTGGTGGAACGAGGTACTCCTGTTGGCCGAGTCGCTCCTGAATTTGCCGGAAGCCGCCATCCGGACTTCCCTCGGAGTCGATACCATCACCGGCGCTTTCGAAGTTGAGGAGATGCTCTATGAGTTGCGCGAACGGGCAGCGGGGTTGGTGTGCGACCGGTGGAACTACGTATTCAGTTTTCTCCGGGCCTTTGGAGGCCGGGACGGTTTCATCATGCCTGACCCCAGTCTCATTACCATGGAGCGCCACTTTCTCGATGCGGCCGCAATGCTGGTCGTCCAGATTGGCCACCGCCGCGGCGTGCCGGTCATCGGGCTGACATCGACTCAGGTACCAATCCCGTCCGACCCCATCGCCAGCCGGGTAGCCATGGCCCGCCTGGTGGCCGACAAGACGCTGGAGGCCGACGGCGGTTTCGATGGAAGTCGCGTCGGGCACCCCGATTTTGTCCGGGTGGTGATGGGTGTGTTCGAGGCCCGCTGGTCCGGCCGGCGCACCGCACAGCGCGCCATGGGTATGCGTCCCAGGGCCAAGGACATGCTGACGTTCCCTGACGGGTCGGTGACCGAGGCCGGGGTGCGCCACTGTATCCGGGTGTCTCTCCGGTACCTGGAATCATGGCTGAGGGGCGTCGGCAGTCTCCCGGTGCGCCACGAACAAATCACCATGCCCATGGTAGAGTCGGCCAGAGCACAGTTGTGGCATTGGGTCAAGAGCGAGGCTCAACTGGACGATGGTCGAGAAGTTACCGAGAAGCTTTACGGAGCCACGGTCGACTATGAAATGGGAAGTATTCGCCGTGCCTTGGGGGAGGACGTATGGGCCATGGGCGAATTCGACCACGCCCGGTCGCTGCTCGACCGCCTGGTGCTGGCACCGGTTCTCAGCTCGACCGTGGCAAGCGAGGGAATGGCCACCCTGATCGAGCGCGAGACCTCAATGCGGTAGGCCGTCGGGTTTGGCACTGAACCACAGCCGCACGGCCATCACCAGCAGAAACACCGCGAACATCCGTTGTAGCATCACGGGGCTCAGCGTGTGAGCCCATCGGGCGCCTAGCCACGTTCCCAGAAACAATCCGCCCGCGATGAGCGCTGCCGGAACCAGGTGCACGTTCCCGGCCCGATGGTATTCGATGGCGCCGAGGATGCCCACGGGGAGAAGCAGCGCGGCGAGCGAGGTTCCCGTGGCCTCGAGGATGGGGACCCGGAGGAGCATGACCATGGCGCCGACGATGAGAACACCACCGCCTATACCGAACAGGCCCGAGAGCACTCCGGCGAGTATTCCGATCACGATATAGAGTAGCGTCATTCCCTGTTGCCCCCGCTTAAAGTGGCACCTCCTCCGAGACCGGAGGGGTGTGTAAATTCCGGCACCATGTCAATATCCCTTACGCAGGTCTCACACGCTACACGCCGACAGCGGTCCCTGGCGGCAGCAGCGGCGATCGTCGTCGGGCTGGCCGCATGCCAGGAGCAGCAGGTTCAGCCGGTGGAACTCGGCGCCAAACTCCACAATCCGCTCTATCCCGAATTCCAGTTGACGGACACCGAGGGTCAGGTCTTTGATTTTGCGACTGAATCGAAGGGCTCGGTGACGTTGCTGTTCTTCGGATATACCCGGTGTCCCGACGTGTGCCCGGTGCACATGGCCACCATCGCCGGGGCGCTGAAGAAACTCCCCCACCGGATAGCGTCCCAGGTGCAGGTGGTGTTCGTGACCACCGACCCTGACCGCGACACGCCGGAGCGGATCCGGGAGTGGCTGGATCACTTCGACACCGAGTTCATCGGTCTTACCGGTACCCAAGAAGAAATTGCCGCGGCGGGCCGCCAGGTCAAGATCGCGCCGGCGGTCAAGGAACCGCTGGAGGACGGTGACTATCTGATGGGCCACTCGGCACGGGTGATCGCCTTCACCGCCGATGGTGCCGGCCGGTACCTCTATCCCTTCGGAACCAGGCAAGCCGATTGGGCCGCCGAAATCCCGGCTCTCGTGGCTTGGCGACCCGAATGACGCTTGCCGGCAGAGCGGCCGCGACGGGTCTGGCGGCGATAGCGGCGTGGGCGTGCGGTGGGCAGGACGCTGTGCCCCGGGCCGATTCTGCTGATGCGGGGCTCACGATTAGCCAGACCATCGCGGTTGAACCGGTGCTGGATGACGTGGCCGCGCTCTACTTGACCATCCGAAACGGCGGGGCCGAGGAAGACACGTTGGTGGCTGTCCAGACGGCGATCGCCGGGCGGGCGGAAATCCACGATCAGGTGCGCGACGGAGAAATGGTCCACATGCGTCCGCGGGAGCAGGTGATAGTTCCCGCGGACGATGCGGTAGTCTTCGCGCCCGGAGGACTGCACGTCATGCTGATGGAACTGACGGCGCCGATCGTGGCCGGCGATACGTTGGTCGTCGACTTCCTGTTTGCCCGCGGTGGAAGCCTCACCGCCAGGGTGCCGGTGGTGTCATACGGGGATTTGCCTTGACGATTCCTTCCAGGCCGTCGATCACATGGTGAGTTGGTGGTGCTCCGCTAGCAACCTGGCCTGGAGTTGGACGTGGCGGCCCTACGTGGGTGTGTGGCTCTTCGTGGCGGCCCTGATCACCGGCTACCTGGTGGTGATCGCCCGTATGGGTGCCAGGTTGTCGCCTGAGAAGCCACGGGCGACAGGCTTGCAATTGGCCAGCTACCTCACCGGAGTCTTGGTTCTGTGGGTCGCCTCGGATTGGCCCATCGGTACTCTGGGATCCGGCTACCTCCTGAGCGTGCACACCTTGCAGTACGCCCTCTATTGCCTGGTGGCGCCGCCGCTGTTGCTGTTGGGGATCCCCCAGTGGCTCATTCTCGGTGTCGAACGTTCGTCCCCCAGGCTGTGGCGGATGTTGCGGTTCCTGGCCAACCCGTTGGTGGCTCTCCTCATTTTCAACGTGGTGCTCCTCGGATCGCACACCCAGCAGGTGATCGACGGGGTCCGCCCGTCACAGCTCGGTTCGTTCGCCGTCGACATGGCTTGGCTGGCCGGCGGACTGGCCCTGTGGTGGCCGGTGATCGCGCCGGTGCCTGAT
>JBDHMR010000034.1:0-8591 GCA_039656035.1 Gemmatimonadota bacterium | reverse complement strand
CACCGCAGACGAAGAACGGGCAGCAACCGTCCGGCGCATCGCAGCCGCCATCGGCGCTACCCGTCCGCCGGCACTGGCGGAGTTGGTGCCGGCTCCTTCGTTGCCAGCCGATCTTTAGGAATGCCAGGAATATCGAACATCGAATAACGAATAACGAAGTGACTGAACGTTCACTTCGTTATTCCTGGCGTTCGATGTTCGATATTCGTTATTCCTGCTCCTCAGTAATCACCTTTGTCGATCCATCAACCTCGGTCACCACCAATTCAAATCCGTTCGAATCGGCTCGCATCTGAACCCGGCTCTGGCCACCCTCCTTTACGCTCATCACGAAGCCATGCGAATCCGCCTTCATCAGCAGCCCGTCTCCCTCGGGGTGGTTGTAGATACTCAAGGCCGCACCATTGGAGTCTGCCCGCAGCAGCACGCCTGCCTGTTCCAGTGCGCTGACGATCTTGAGCGATACGCCTTGCGCGGTCGCGTGCATGGCCAGTTGTTCCTGGGCCACTGCCAACTCTACCTTCTTGGCGTTGACTTCATGTGAGGCGCTGCGGTATTCCGTGATCCGTTGGCTACGGACGTCCACTCGCGAATCGATATCGCCGTCTTGTGCCAATTCGCTGGCCAGTTCGTCGATGACCTCAAGTGGCAGCAGCAGGTCGCGGATGGCTCCACCGGGCTCGAATTTCACCGTCCCGAACGTCACCAGTCCCTCGGCTGCCTGAGCATCCGCGTCGGCGCAATAGAAGGTGGCGCCGTCTCCGATCCGGTCGAGATCATCGATCGCCAGAGAGCAGGCCTCCGCCGGCAACTCGGCACGCTCACCCAGCTTCACCTCGATGGTGGCGCCGGTGACGTGGTCGGGAGCATCACGCATGATATCGAGCCGGCGGATGGACCCGATGTCCATGCCGTCGAGCCGGAACGGCACGAACACGATGGGAACGGAAATGGTTGACGCCGAGTGCGCCACGTGGTCGACCCACTCGGTCCCACGCCGGCCCATGCCGACGAGAACCATCCCCACAGCGAAAATGGCCAGAGCACCCAGGCCGATCTTGGTCCAGTAACTGACTGACATGATAGCGCCTCCACTAATGCGGTCCGGACTGTTTCATCACGTAACGTATTCCGGTCCAAATTTGTTTCAGACTGCGCCATCATAGCTGGGGCATGTTCGGTAATTTATTGTGATATAACAAGTTACATCGCCGGTACTGAAGACACGGTCAACTGCGCTTTCATGATGCTTCCAGGCGTTGGAGTACCGTCTTGGCGTTCCGGGTCCAGCCGTCGTTCTGGTGGTAGTCCTCGAGGAACCGCGTCAAGTGACCCGTGGCCCGGTCGTGCTGGCCCAGTATGTAGGCCGACATCCCGGCGTGGTATCGGGCCATGTAGTTCTGAGGCCAGAACTCCAGGACCAGCTCCATCATCGGGCCGGCCGATTCGTCATCGCCGGCGTCGGCCACCGGGTGGCCCACCTGGAACACTATGCCTGCTGCCCGTCCGCGCTCGCCGACCGGCAACTCACTGATAAGGGCTCGCGCGGCGTTTGTCTTCCCGGCGAGCGCGTAGCAGGCAGCCATCCAGCCCGGGCCGTCCGCCACGGCCGGAGGTGGTACCGACTGGAGCCGAGTCTCGACTTCGAGGGAGTTGCAGTAGGGCTTGGTGGCCTGGAACCAGGAACGGCCCGAGGTTGCCGGTTGTGGACTGCTGGGCGTTGCATGTGTCCCAACGGACACGATGGCCGGCTCCGTGGCAACCATGGAGACCCAGGCCCTGGTGCCTAGAAAAAACACAAGGAAGGCAATGCCTACCGTATAGAGTGCTCTCACGCGATCCTCCTTCGTTATCCGGGGGATGCGTCAGCGCCCTGAATGTGACATCTGGACTGCCCCCGAAACGAAGAAGGGGCAACGATTGTGCCGGGTGGTGGAGCTGTTGGGTGGGGGCTAGATGAGGAGTTGAAACGCCACCATGGCCGTGAAGCTGAGCGAAACGATGAGCCCCACTTCTGGTCTGGTGGCGTCGGCGTACGCGTCGGGTAGCAGTTCCCTGAATACCATGTAGGTCATGGCCCCGGCGGCAAAGCCGAGTCCGTACGGAAGCACCGGTGCGAAGGTGTTGACGAACAGGAACGCCGGCACGGCCATCAGTGGTTGCGGCAGCGAAGAGAAGATGCTCCACCATGCGGACGAAGCGACCGACGCTCCGCGGGGCCGCATGGCGGCGGTGATGGCCAAGCCCTCAGGGATGTTGTGTATGGCAATGGCGATGGTGATCAGTGTGGCCAACGACTCGCCGCCGCCGAACGCTACGCCGACGGCCACGCCTTCGGCAAACGAATGGGCCGTCATCACGATCACCATGAGCAACGCCTTCTGCGCGCCGCCGCCTCTGAGCTGGCCAAAAGCCAGACCTTCGTCGGGCAGCAGGAACTGGGTGATCAATATGAACGCCACCCCGATGTTGGCGCCGATGATGGTCTGCCACGTGCCGAATGGCATGCCCTCGATGACCAGGGTGAAGCTTGCGCCCAGCATCAATCCAGCGGCGATGGCGTTGGAGAACGCGATCACTTTGGGCGACAGCGTGCGGACGAACAAGAACGGAATTGCTCCGAGCCCGGTAGCGAGGGCCGTGATCAGTCCAGCGAGCAATACCACTACGACCGCGGGCATGGCTAGCTCACCAGGATGGCGTGGAGCAGAACCACGATGCTCATGGCGGCGGAGGCGGTTATGGCGATACCGGTGTGTCCTCGCTGGCGGTAGGACTCCGGCATGAGCTCGACCAATATCAGATAGAACATGGCGCCGGCGCTGAAACCAAGACCCCAGGGGCGACCGTTCACGCCAACCCACGCCGCCGTCGCCACCGCCGCGGGGACGTGAGTGGCCATTGTGCCGGCGGAGAGAAGGGCCGCCTTGGCAGGATGCCATCCCCGTTCGATGAGGGCCGCGCTAATTGCCGCGCCCTCCGCGACGTTGTGCAGCCCCAGCGTGCCTGCCATCAGCAGTCCCAGTCTCGGGTCGACCAGAAAACCCATGCCGATGGCAACGCCCTCTGCCGTCGAGTGCAGAACCTCACGGGTGACGATCTGGGACACGCTGGCCGAGGCGTGGTCATCGGGTTGGCTCAAATCGACCTGCGTCAGATCGGTGAACCGGTGGCTGACGAACACGAAGGTGATGCCGATGACGGACCCGGCGATGCCGCCAACGGGTGAGATTGCCAGGCCCTGTTGCAGCAGGACGTACCCGGCGCCCAACATGAGCCCGGCGGCCAGGGCGTTGGCCCATCCGAGCCTGGGCGACACTTCGCCGGCGATGATGACGGGGATGACGCCGAGCGTCGCGGCGGCCGCGGCGGCCGCGGCGGACAGGGCGACGAGCCAGAGATCGGGCACGGCCAGACTCTACTGCCGCTTTACTAGCGTGCGATACTGCTTGAGGTAGCGAAGGGCTTCGAGTTCCAGGCCCTGGTTCTCGTACAGGATTGCCAGGCGGTAGTGCGCTTCCGCCAGCGAGGCATCGAGATCGAGCGCGCTCTTGTAAGAGGCGATGGCGTCATCCGTTCGGTCGAGGTGCTCCATCACGCTGGCAATGTTGAAGCGGGCGATGGCGTATTCCGGATCGGCATCGATCGCCGCTGTGTAATGGTCGAGCGCCCTCTGGTATTGACCGTCGTCCTGATCGAGCCGGCCGAGGTTCACGTGGGCGCCGGCGTGTCCCGGGTCGAGTTGCAGTGCCTTGCCATACGCTTCCCGGGCTTCGGCAGGAGCGCACGCTTCGAGCTCGCACCCCATATGAAAGAGCTCCTCCGCCGTGGTGCCTTCAGGCTCCATGAAGGGCCGGGTGACCAGGGCCATCGGTTCGCCCGCGGTTGTGGCGGTACCGGCGAAGCCAAGGAACAATTGGCCCGACTCGGGATTCCAGGTCCTGTCACGATCGTGGACCACTATGGTGGCCGACTCAGCGGTTATGGTCACTTCGGTGAGCGACCGCCCCTCCGGCAACTGCTCCGCCAGCGCGTGCAGCACCCGGCGCACTCGGCGGGCCGGCACCCGAGCTTCCTCCAGTCGTTTGGCCGTACGGAGGAGGACGAGGTCGTGGAAGGTGAAGTAGTAGGCAGGGCGGGGACCACGGGAGGGACGTAGTAGCCCGGTGCGGGCGTAGGCGCGCACCTGGGGAGGGGACATGCCAACCAACTCCGCGACTTCCCGCGTCCGATACCCGGTCATCCGGGGCAGTCGTCTGGAGCGAGCGAGATCATGAGGCAGCTCGTTTCTTGCGAGATTTGGCCCCCTTCTTGGTTGTGCCACTCTTGTCGTCGGAGGCTGCCCTGGGTTGGGCCTTGGACGATTTGCCTTCAGAGAGGCTGGCCTTGAGGGCGTCCATCAGGTCGATGATCTTGGCTTGGGGCTCTTCCGTCGGCTCGGCGGTGATGTCCTCGCCGTCCACCTTCTTTTGAATGGACTCCATGACCCGGCCGGCCACGGTGTCGTGATAGGCTTCTGGGCTGAAGGTGTCGGCGGCCGACTGTTCGATCAACTGCTTTGCCAGGTCGAGTTCGTTGTCCTTCAGGTCCACGTGCTCGATAGGCACCTCGGACGCTTGACGCAGCTGGGTAGCGTAATGCAATTGCTCCATGACCAGGATGCCGTCCATGGGGCGAACCAGCACCATGTACTGTTTGCCCCGGGTGGCGTATTGGCCGATGGCGGCCCTGCCGGTTTCGGCGAGAGCTTCGCTCAGGAGATGGTAGGCCCGGGCGCCGCCTTTGTCGGGGCCGAGGAAGTAGACCTTGTCGAGCCAGATGCGGTCGACCTTGCCCAAGGGTATGAACTCGTTGATGTCGATGGAATTGGTGGCCTTCTCGTCGAGAGCCTTGATTTCTTCCGGCGTGAAGGTGACGTACTGGCCCTTGGTGAACTCATAGCCCTTGATCATGTCGGCCTTGTCGACTTTATCCCCGCTGTGGGCGTCGACATATTGTTGCTTGACCCGGGCGCTGGTGTTCTTGTTGAGCCAATTGAACGAGATGGTGGCCGAACTGTCGGCCGACGAGTAGAGCTTGACCGGGACCGAGACCAAGCCGAACGAGATCGTTGCTGAACCAACCACGCGTGCGCTCATATGTGCGCAACTATACGAAATCGACCCCATGGCCGCAACTGACAATCCCTCGCCCGACCGACTCGAGCAATATCGCGCCAAGCGGTCCGTGGAGCAGACGCCCGAGCCGGCGGGAACGGTCTCGCGGGCGCCGGGGCATCTTTTCGTTTTTCACCAGCATGCCGCCCGGCGATTGCACTGGGATCTGCGGCTGGAGATGAACGGGGTGCTGATGTCATGGGCGGTTCCCAAGGGCCCCTCGCTCAACCCCAACGACAAGCGGCTGGCGGTCCACGTGGAAGACCATCCTGTCGAGTACGGGGACTTCGAGGGCACCATCCCCGAAGGGAACTACGGCGCCGGCGCCGTCATCGTGTGGGACCGTGGGGCGTGGGTGCCCATCGGCGATCCGGAGGAGGGTCTCGAGAAGGGCAAGCTGCTGTTCGAACTGCGCGGGTACAAATGCAAGGGCAAATGGACGCTCGTCAAGATCAAGAAAGAGGTGAAGGAGTGGCTCCTCATCAAGGAGCGGGATGCTTACGCCGTGTGGGACGAGCACGAATTCCCTGACGGGTCAGTGTGGTCCGGGCTCACGGTTGAGGCGCTGGCCGAAGGCAGAGATGCCGGGGAGCCAATCCGCCGCGATTTGACTGAGCTGGGTGCGGCGCGTTCGACGTTGGAACCGAAGGCGGTGGAGATAATGCTGGCGGAGTCTCGGCCGCGCCCGTTCACCAAACCCGGATGGCTCTTTGAACTCAAGCTCGACGGCTACCGCATCATCGCCGGCTTGCGAGACGGCGAGGTAACGCTGCTGACCCGGAACGGACACGACGTCACGGCCAGTTTTCCGGAAATCGCCAAGGCCATTCGTGCTCTGCCGTACGAGGCCCTGGTGCTCGACGGAGAGTTGATTGGTCTCGACGACAAGGGACGGCCGTCGTTCCAGCGACTGCAGCAGCGCGCCAAGCTCACCCGGCCGCTCGAGGTGAAACGTGCCGCGCTAGAAGCTCCGACGACGTTCTTTGCGTTCGACTTGCTGGGGTTCGAGGATTTCGATCTGCGCAACTTGCCGCTCACGGAACGCAAGACGACGCTCAGGAGGATACTCCCTGCCGTGGGGGCCGTGCCGTACGTCGAGCACTTCGAGGAAGAGGGCGAGGCTCTGTTCGACCGGGTGCGCGATCTCCGGCTGGAGGGCATCGTGGGCAAGAAAGCGGACGGGCTCTACCGGGGAGGGCGGTCGGCGGAATGGATCAAGATACGCGCTGACCTGGTGGACGATTTCGTGGTGGTCGGCTACAGCGCCCCGAAAGGATCACGCGCGGGGTTCGGCGCCCTGCACCTGGCCGACTACGTAGACGGGGAGCTGACTTACGCCGGACGAGTGGGATCAGGGTTCTCTAGCGACGACCTGGACGACGTCCTCCAGCAACTGGAACAGCGAGTACGGCAGGACCCGCCGTGCGCCTGTCCAGTGCCGTCGTCGGCAGGACACACGTGGGTAGAGCCCGAACTGATGTGTGAGGTGCGTTATAAGGAATGGACCGGTGACGGTGTTCTGCGCCAACCGGTGTTTCTGAACTTCCGGGACGACAAGCCGCTAGAGGAGTGTATTCGTCACGTCAGTCGGCCGGCGCTCGACGAGCCTGCCGCTCTGGATTCTTCCGAACCGGTTGAGCGGGTGGTGCGCTTCTCCAACATCGACAAGGTGTTCTGGCCCGAGGAGGGATACACCAAGGGTGACCTGATCAACTACTACCGGGAGGTCGCTCCCTGGGCCCTGCCGTTCTTGAAGGACCGCCCGGTGGTGCTGACGCGATATCCCGACGGCATCGACGGCAAGTCGTTCTTCCAGAAGGACGCCCCCAAGTTCGTACCCGAGTGGATGCACCTCGAGCGGATGTGGAGCGAGGACTCCCAGCGCGACATTCTCTACTTCGTGGCCGACAACGTCGAGTCGCTCCTCTACATCGCCAACATGGGGACCATTCCTCTGCACCTGTGGGCCAGCCGGGTGGGGACCATCGAACAACCGGACTGGGTGATTCTCGACCTCGATCCCAAGGATGCCCCGTTCACCGACGTCGTAACTCTGGCCCGGGCGGCGCACGAACTCTGCGCCGAGGTGGGACTACCCAACTACGTCAAAACCAGCGGGTCGTCTGGCCTCCACGTCGTGATTCCCCTCGGCCGGCTGTGCACTTTCGAGCAAGCCAAGTCGATCGGGGAGCTCCTGGCGCGGATACTGGCCGCTGAGCACCCGGATATCGCCACCATCACCAGGCGGCCATCCAGCAGGGAGGGGAAGGTGTATGTGGACTTCCTGCAAAACGGGCGCGGGAAGTTGGTGGTGGCTCCGTACAGCGTCAGGCCCTTGCCGGGCGCTCCGGTCTCGGCCCCGCTCGATTGGGACGAGGTGGACGACGGTCTCGATCTGGCCCACTACACCATCTCTACCATGCCCAAGCGGCTCCAGGACATGGGACGGCGGTTGATGGAGCCGGTGATCAGCGAGGTGCCGGATTTGGGGGGCGCGTTGGAGAGGTTGGGGGAGAGGGGGTAGGGGGCTTGTGGCTTGTGGCTGGTGGCTTGTGGACAGGGACAGCGGCGGGGGTTGGGGGGGCGTTTCAAGTGTGAAACGTCCGGGGGAACTGCTCGACATGGGGGTGTGTTTGCTGTAGTATGAGTATCGTCACCTAGGTATCAGCAGCCAGGATTTGGCAGGAGGACGATGTGCGCAGAATAGCTAGTTTGTGGGTGTTGCCGTTGGCGTGGTACGCCATTGGGTGCTCCGACGGAACCCCTGGTGACGATCAGGCAGCCGATTCCGGTCGGGATCTAACGACACTCAACTCGGATATCGATGGAGATGGGGTCGTTTCGGACCTGGAATTGGGGCGAATAGACGCTCCGCCGGAGACGCCATTCATCGTGGCTGCAGATCCAGCTCCGGCCACGAGTGAGACGGCCGAGTCGGAGTCCCCGGTCACAGAGCCGGCGCCGGCGTTGGTGGCGTTCACCGACGGAATCGATCTGGCCAGCGAACCTCTGATACTCGACGCTTCCCTCCCTGTGTTGGGGGCTGGGTCCGGGACGCTTTTGCGGCCGGGCGTGACCGTGGCCGCTGTGGGGAATCCCGTGGAGTTGTTCCGCCCAACGCAGGCGGGTGAGAGCCAGTGGCCTGAAGCGCACACAGGCGAGTTCCCCACTGTGAGCCGGACCGGCATAGGGCTGGCTGTGGGAGGGGGCAGTGGCGGGCATTGCCCGGCACCGAGAGGGACTCTCTTCTGAGTGGTCTCAACAGGTTGACGCATGAAAGCCGCCGGACTCTAGTCCGGCGGCTTTTTTCTCGATGGCGCCTTGGACAAGAAGGCCCGTCCCATGTGGGCCGGGCCTTCCTCGGTGCGGCAGGCGAGATCGGTAGTATTACGATCGCGTGATGATCTTCTGACCGCACTCCGTATGCTCGATGGT
>JBDHMR010000033.1:0-10282 GCA_039656035.1 Gemmatimonadota bacterium | reverse complement strand
CTTCCGCGTCCCCCTTGGTGTGAGCTTCGTGCTCACCATCCCCACGCCTGGTATGGCCATCAAGCCGTGGATCGCGCCACGGGTGGACTACAGACGAACCACCCTGTCCGGGGGGCTCTCAAGCGACGCGACCGAATTCGCCTTCAGCATCGGGCTCGACCTGGCCTTCCTGAACGGCTTGGGCGCGCGGGCGGCATACGACTGGATGAAGGTCGACGGCTCCACCTTGTCCACCATTGGAGTCGGCCTGAACTACTCCTTCAAGACGCTTAGCTACTAGGGATGCCGCTACCTGCCATCCTGCGGATCAGGGGCCTCGCGACGCTCCTGATCGCCGCCAATCTGGGCGCCTGTTCGCTGACCTACGACGCCACCGCCCTCGGCGTGCCGGCCACGTTGGCCAGCTCGGCTTCCGAGCCCGCCGAAGGGGAGCATTTCGAGGTGACATCGCGTGCGGTGTGGGGCCTCTGGGGGCTGGTGCAGTTGTCGCAACCCGATCTCAGGAAGGCCCTGGCTCACCAGGTGGGTGAGGGTGTCGCCGTGGCCGATATCCGCATCAAGAGCAAGGCGCGCTTCAGCGATATCCTGTTCACGGTGATCACCCTCGGCTTGCTGTCAACCCGGTCGGTGACCGTCGAGGGAACCGTCATTCAGTAACGCACCGGCAATGAGCGAGGCGGACCGCTCAGCGGCGCCCAGACCTGCAGTGATAACCCGGCGAGCCTCAGATCCTTGAGCACGCCGGGTTTCGTCGTTCTCCAGCCAGCCCAACCAAATCCCGGCCATGTCGGCTACCGCATCCCGCCGGCCAAGCGCCTTGGCTCCCCCAGCCTCCAGCAGGAGCCCGGCATCGCGACTGTAGTCCCACGCGGGCCCGAAAGCCACGGGAATGCCCCAGGCGGCAGGCTCGAGCACCGAGTGGATGCCCCTCGCGTCCATGGCCCCCCCGACGTATGCCATCCTTCCGGCACCGTACACAGTCGGCAGAATGCCCAGCCGGTCGATGACCAGCACCGCAGCTCCATCGTGGTGGGCACTAGACCGTGCCACCGGCAACCCTCGGTCCATGGCGGCGCGTTCCAGGCCGGCCAGGTGTTGTTCGTGCGGTTCATGCGGGGCAATGATCAGCTTGGCGTCCGGCCTCTCCCGGCGCACCCGCTGGAACGCAGGCAGGAGCACCCGTTCGTCCTCAGGCCAGAAGGGGGTCGTCGGGTGCCACTGCCGCCACCCTCTCGGCGACTGAGTCGTAGCGCGGGTCGCCGGTTACTTCGATCAGCCCGGGTGGTATTCCGATGCGCTCGAGCCGTCCCGCGTCGTCATCGGAGATGGCGCCGGCCTGGGTCACCGCCTGATAACCGGGGCGGAGTAGCGTCCGTGCAGGCCATTTGAGGCGACTACTTTCGGACCGCACCGTACCGGCCACCAACATGACCCGGCTCCCCCGCTCCCTGGCCCGGCACGCCAATTCGGGCCACAGGTCGAGCTTGGCGAATACCACCGCCGAGGGCCGGAGGGCGTCGAGTGCCGCCTCGACCTCGGCGCCGACGTCGTAAGGCAGGTAAGTGGCGATGTCGACCGGGAGCGATTCAGCCAACTCGCGGGCTGAAGGGCTGAAATGGGTGTAGGCGTATTGCCAGTCGGGGTAGCGGCGCCTGAGGGCCTCCAGCACCACGCCAGCCTGCAGTCCCTCGCCAACCGACGATGCGTGGAACCACACCAATGGCCGGCTCGGGTCGCGTGCCGCGCTGGCCCAGCTCTGCAGTAGCCCAACGGCCTTCAACCGGCCGGCGTGACCCTGCTTGAGCTTGGGCGACAGGTGGGTCGCCAGGGGGACGAGGTGGCGGGCTGCCCGCAGGCCGACCCGATACCAGAGTGAGGTCCGTGCCATCGGGCGGGAATGTCACCGTGTCCCGGGCCGCCCGTCAACCGGCAATTCCCTCGGTCCGGTTATCTTTGGCCATGGCCCTTGAAGCACCCTCCGGCTACTGGCAGCTTGTGCGAGCGCCGCGCTACAACCTCGTGTTCGCGTTGCCGCTGTTGCTACTGTACGAACTGCTGGCCTTCTCGTTGAGCCAGGACGCCATCGCCGGCGTGCGAAACGGCGCCGACGTGCTTCTCAAGAGCATGTTCATAGCCATGGGCGGCCGGTGGGGTCTGGTCGTCTTCGGGGTCCTCCTGGTGGGTGGGGGCGCCATCCGGGTGGCCAAAGACATGCGAGACGACGGCCCACCGCGCGGAGTAATCTTCCTGTGGATGGGAGCCGAATCGATCGGTTACGCCATGCTGTTCGGCGGTGTCACCAGCATGCTCACGGCGTTGGTGCTGGGCCAGTGGTCCCCACTGGCCGTTGGCCCCTTCGACCAGTTCGACCTCGCTACCCAATTGATGATTTCCCTGGGCGCCGGTCTTTACGAAGAGCTGTTGTTCCGGGTGCTGCTGGTAGGTGGCTTGGCCATGCTGGCAAGAAAGGCGTTCGGCTGGCAGCCACGAAGCGCCGGCCTGTTCGCTGTCGGGGTAGGGGCCCTGATCTTCTCCCTGTTCCACTACATTGGCCCCTACGGCGACCCCTTCGAGCTTCCCTCGTTCACCTTCCGCGCCATCGCCGGTGTCCTGTTCAGCGGCCTGTACCTCCTACGAGGGTTTGGCATCACGGCTTGGACGCATGCGCTCTATGATGTGTTCTTGGCGCTGAGTGCCTAGCAAGGGAAAAGAGGGAAAAGAGGGCTAAGAGGATGATGTGTTTCCCTCTTAGCCCTCTTAGTCGTCTTAGCCCTCTTACCCCCTATTCAGCCTGCATCTTCTCGTTGTAAATCGAATCCAGAACCATCCGAAAAACTTCCACCGGTTGGGCGCCTACCAGGAGTCCGCCTTCGATGTAGAAGGTCGGTGTGCTGGTGGCGCCTGCTTTTGCCGCTCCCTGTGCGTCGACTCGGATCTGTGGGAGTGTGGCCTGGGTTTGGAGGCAGTCGGCAAGCTGGGCCCGGTCGATGCCAACCGAGTCAGCTAGAGTCACCATGAATTCCGCCGGTTCCTTGAGTGGGGCCCACTTGTCCTGGTGCAGGAACAACAGGTCGTGGACCGGCCAGAAGGCGCCCTGGTTGGCCGAGCACATGGCTGTCTGGGCAGCGGGAACGGCGTTGGGGTGCAGCGAGGGGATAGGGAAGTTCACGTAGACCCAACGGACCTTGCCGGTCTCGATGTACTCCGCTTCGATGAGCGGGAAACTCTCCACTGCGTGACGGCGGCAGTAGGGGCATTGGAAATCAGACATTTCGAACACAGTGATCGGCGCCTGGGGCGACCCCTTGGAACGTGGAGCCAGCGGGTCTTGTGAGGCGTCCTGAGCGCCCGAGGGAACGACGACGAACGCGACGCCGAGTGAGATGGCGAGGGCCAGCGTGGTCACCACGCCCAGGCGGTGGTATCGAATCGGAGATATAAGGTCAGTTCGCTTCATGGGATCTCAGTAGGTCGGGAGTCTGATGCCGTTGCGCCTGTCGAGCCTTACGGTATCGCTTTTTAGTTGAACGTTCCAGTACCACTCGGAGTTCGGGTCCTCCACATTCCAGGCCCGTGCGTATACCCACCAGGCGCCTCTGCCGACAGTCATAGTGGAGTGCCCGGCGCTGTCGGTCGTGTCGATCATCCCCGTCCGGCCGGTTTCTTCTGCCAGGTCGGTGACGATGGAATCATAGCTTCGAAAGGTGGTCTCTTCCCAAGTGCGGACCTCCCGGCGGAGGCTGTCGCTCAAGGGAACGAAAGTGCTTCGAGCTTGTCGCAGGGCGGTGGCGGCCCGGTCTCGCCTTGCTTCCGACCGCTCGAGCGAGTCGCTCAACTGGGCAAACAGCTGGAAGCGGAGCCGATACCCTTCGTCCTCACGGGGTAGGGTATCCATGGCGGCTTTCAGCGTTGTCATCGAATCGCGGTAACGATTCACCATGTGTCCTGCCCGGGCGACCTCGACATAGGGCACGCGGAAGGCCGCGAACAGGCTGTCGAGTAGGACCACGTGTGGGCGCGTCTGCGCGGCCTGGCTCTCCAGCACATCCAGCAAACTGTCTCGGTCGTACGGTAGGATGATGAGCGGAAGGCTGGGCGCTACGGTCAGGTTGCCATCGAGGTCGGGAACCCTTACCTCGAAGGTCACCTCGCGCGGTCCGCCACAGGCGGCGAGAAGCACGGTCAGGCTCACGAAACCAATGATGGCTGTCCGGGTCATGAGCCGTCCGTCGAGAAAGAGTATTCGAAGCACCACCAAAGCTAACGGGACCGCCACCGGGGTACCACGGTGGCGGAAACAGAGCGGCCCCCCAACCATCGGCTGAGGGGCCTCTTGGGCACTGGAGGTACCTCTCTGTGCTAACCGCCGATTTCCTCGGGGAGGACATATCGCTGTGGGTTCACGGCGCGACCGTTGACGTGCACCTCGTAGTGCAGGTGTGGAGCGGTCGCCAGTCCTGTCTTGCCGATAAGGGCAATCCGGTCGCCCCGTTTCACCCGCTCACCAGACTTGACCAGGATCTTCGAAGCGTGGGCGTACTTGGTGGTCACACCGTAGCCATGGCTGATGATGACGGTGTTGCCGAAGCCGGAACGCCAGCCGGTGGACGTTACCACGCCGCCGGCGGGGGCCTGGATGGGTGTTCCCTTGGGGGCTGTAATGTCGATGCCCTTGTGCGGCCTAGCGTAGTGCAGGATCGGGTGCATGCGCATGGCCTTGAAGCTGCTCGAGAGCCATCCCTGGGTCGGCATGATGGACGGCGTGGCTGCCAACCGGCGGTTGTGTGACGCCAGACTGTCCATCGCCTCGTCGAACGACGATGACAGGAGGTTGGCGCGCCGAATCAGAGCGTTGAGGTCTACTCTGACTTCCGTGGCCCGCTGCCCCAGCACGCCTGCCTGGCCGAGGGCATCGTCGTAGCCTGGTTCGGTGGGACCGCCGATACCGGCCTGCATCACTTGGGGATCGATGGGATCGAGGTCGGCCAGCACGCGGTACCTGCTATCCCGCAAGGCAATTTGGTCGAGGGTGTCAGTGATCGAACTCAGTTGACCGTTGAGGCGACCGAGTTCTTCCGCCAGGAGGGCGTTTTCAAGTTCCAGCTGGGCCGAGCGCGTCAGATCGACCTTGCGGGACACGGTGACGTACCCGAACACGAGCGCCGCGAGTAGCAGCGTAGCCGCTCCTCCGGCGATCGTTTTCAGGACAGCCGTCGAGAGCTGCAGCCTGGTCGAGGCTCCAGCTCCGTGCGGCACTATCACCAATGTCCAGCGGCGTTCGGCCATTCAGCGCCACCTCAGTTAAGTCACTAGCTACCAACGCTTTGGCGTGCATGCTGTTGCCGATCTCCCCGGCTGAGGGGCCAGCATCGGGTGATAACATGTGACTCCTCATGAGGGGCGTCAAGATTCCGATAGACACGTCAAATTGTTTGACTGTAGTGTTTTTTTATGCCTTGGGAGCCTTGGGGAACAAGGCTGCGCCCTTGACCGTTTGGGTCCCGGCAACCGGTGGTTCCGCCAGGCTTTCCCACTTGGCCGAGGCTACGGTCCCCTGCTGGCCAAGGGCGCTCCACAGGGCTTCGCTCTTCTCAGGCATGAACGGGCCTATCAGGACGGCTAGCCGGTATAGGCACCGTGTCAGGCTCGCCAGGGCCGAGTCCAGAGCGGCATCTTCCCCTGCTTTGGCCAAGGCCCAGGGGGCGGTCTGGGTAACGAACAAGTTGCCGGCCGACACCAGTGACCACGCGGCGTCAGCACCACCTCGCAGGTTGAGTTCGTCCATCAGTTCCTGGTATCGCTCCACCGCCTCATTGCCGCTGGAATCGAGAGTGGTATCCGCCGGCGCATCGGGGACCCGCCCGTCTCGATACTTGCCCACCATTGCCAGGACCCGCGACGCGAGGTTGCCGAGGCCGTCGGCCAGGTCGGCCGTGTAGCGCTCGTCGAACCGGTCCCAGGTAAAGTTGCCGTCTGTTTCAAAACCGATTTCGCGCATGAGGAAATAGCGCAACGGATCCGGTCCGTGCCGCTCGATGGCGTTCCCCAGACTGACGGCGGTTCCCGCTGTCTTCGACATCTTGGCGCCCTCCCACTGGACGTACCCGTGGGCCCACACCTGCTTGGGCAACGGCAGCTCGGCGGCCATCAGCATGGCGGGCCAGATGACGCAGTGGAACCGGCTGATGCCTTTGCCGACGATGTGGAGATCGGCCGGCCACAGGCGGTCGTAACCGGAATCGGGGAAGCCGGTGCCTGAGAGGTAGTTGATCAACGCGTCGAACCAGACGTACACCGTGTGATCCGGATCGCCGGGGAAGGGGATGCCCCACGGAAAGCGCGAACGCGAAATGGAAATGTCCTGCAGGCCCGACTCGATGAGGCGCAATACCTCGTTACGCCTGATGGCCGGTTCGACGGAAAACTCTCCACTGTTGATCAACGCCAGCAGTCGATCGCCATAGCGACTCAAGCGGAAGAAGTGGTTGGCCTCTTTGGTTTCCTTCAGGTCGAGCGTCGGGTGTTCGACGCAGTGACCGTCGACGATCTGGCTGCCTTGTTTGAACTCTTCGCACCCGACGCAGTAGAGCCCTTCGTATTCACCCATGAACAGATCGTCAGGATTGCGCTCCTGAATGCGGGAGAGCAGAGCCTGCACCGCCTGGGCATGCCGTGGCTCGGTGGTTCGGATCCAGTCATCGTGGCTGCATTGCAGCTGGTCCCAGAAGTCGGCGAACCGTTGGGCCATTCGGTCAACCCACACCTGGGGCTCAACGCCGTTGTCCTCCGCAGCCTGGATGACACCCTGGCTGTGTTCGTCCATGCCCATGAGGAAATGGACGTCGTCACCGCGCAGCCTCCGGTAGCGGGCAATGCAGTCGGCGCCGATTTTCTCCATCGCTTGCCCCAGGTGAGGGTCGCCGTTGGAGTAGTCGATGGCGGTGGTGAGGTAGTACTTGGACACTCAGGCCTCGGGGTTGTTGGAACCGCCGGGCCCGCGGCGGCGGCGTCTTCCGCGCCGGCGTTTGCGCGAGTGCGTCGCGGCTGGATCGCGCGGAGGGTCTCCCTCTACCGGAGGTTTCTCCGTGGGGCTCTGGGCCTCCTGTTGAGGCGGCTCGGCTGGCGGGGCCTTTGGTGTGAGAGAGGTTGCCTCAGGGTTACGAGATGTCGACGCGGTCTCCTCCCGCAGTTGCAGGAGGGGAATTATCCGTGTGGTGCCGTCGGAGTCACGCAGGCAAATCCGCTCGCGTAGAATATCGACCGAAACCACGCGCTCATCGCCGAGCGAAGTCTGGAGCGTTTTCCCTTCCTTGGGGAAGCGCTTTCGGGCGGTGACGTAAAAGTCGTGCTCATACTTGAGGCAACACAGAAGCCGGCCGCATCCACCGGAAATCTGCGCTGGGTTGAGCGCCAGCCGCTGGTCCTTGGCAAGGCTCAGGCTCACCGGAGAAAGTTCCGTTAGCCATGAGGAGCAGCAGTATTCACGGCCGCACCGGCCCACGCCCGATAGCCGAGCCGCTTCGTCCCGGACCCCGATTTGGCGCAAATCGATCCTGGTGCGGAAGAGGGCGGCCAGATCGCGGACCAACGACCGGAAGTCAACACGCTGCTCGGCCGTGAAGAACACCGTCAGCTTGTTCCGGTCCCACTGCCACTCCGCGTCACTGACCTTCATTGCCAGTCTGTGCTGCTTGACACGCTCCAGGACCCTGCGTCGCACTTCTTCCTCCGAGCGACGCAGGTGCACGGCAGTGTCGACTTCGTTGTTCGAGGCACGCCGGAGCACGGCTCTTGGCTTGTCGGACTTGGGTGCTCTCGAGGACGCACAGCCGTTGCAGGCCGTGCCGCACTTCTTGAGAGCGACCTCCCCGACGGCACTGATGTGCCCCAGGTCTTTGCCGCGCTCGGCCTCGACGATTACCGCGTCGTTCAGCCGTGGGTCGTTTTCTTTGTCGGTCCAATGGAAAAACCCGCGCCGGGTACCCTTGAACCGGACCTCTATCGTTTGGGGCATTACGCCTCGGAATACGCGCCTATTTTGCCAAATTTCTCCGCTCGGCGGCGGATCAGTTTGTCGGGTTTGATCTTGCGCAGTTCTGACAGATTTCGGACCAACGCCTCCCGGAGAGCTTCGCCGGTTGTGTCCAGGTCGGTGTGTGCTCCGCCGGAGGGTTCATCGATGATCTCGTCGATGACCCCCAGCTCCTGCAGGTCGGGGGCGGTCAATTTGAGCGCGTCCGCCGCCCGTTCCCGCTGAGATGCATCCTTCCACAGTATGGCGGCACAGCCTTCAGGAGAAATCACGGAGTACACCGAATTCTCCAGCATCAGAATGCGATCCGCCACACCGAGAGCCAGGGCGCCGCCCGACCCTCCCTCGCCGATGACCACCGCGACTATGGGGATCGGGAGCGCCGCCATCTCCATGATGTTTCGCGCGAGTGCTTCCGATTGACCTCGTTCTTCCGCCCCGATTCCCGGATAGGCGCCCGGTGTGTCGATAAGGGTGACGAGAGGGGCGGAGAACTTGGCAGCCTGTTGCATCAGTCGAAGGGCCTTGCGGTAGCCTTCGGGGTGGGGCATCCCGAAATTGCGTTTGAGGTTTTCCTTGGTGTCGCGCCCTTTCTGATGACCGATGACCATGACGGACTGGCCGCCGATCCGTGCCCAGCCGCCCACGATGGAAGGATCGTCCCGGAACTGGCGGTCGCCGTGCAACTCGATGAAGTCGGTAAAGATGGTGCTGAGGTAGTCGAGCGTGTAGGGACGCCTGGGGTGCCGGGCTACCTGAACCCGCTGGATGGGAGTCAGGTGCTCGTAAATGTGCTTGCGCAGCACCGTAAGTTTGGTGTTGAGCTGTTCGAGTTCCTGGGAGATATCGATGTCGTCCTCGGCGCCGACCTGCTTGAGGTCGTCGATCTCCCGTTCCAGTTCGAGCAGTGGCTTCTCGAATTCCAACGTGTACGCGGTGGCCATGGCTACTCCGCCTTCACGTAGTGGACCGACTCGGCGCCCAGGATCCCCTGCAGCGCGGTGACCAACTCGTCTTCGGCTGACACCCGCATCCGCCGCGACCGGAGGCGCATGGCCTCACCGTTTCCGTCACTCCACTCAATATAGACCGGCGCCGGTCCTGGGTGCGCCGCGCACAACGCCGCCGCCGCGCGGATAGCCTCTGGCTCCGGCGCCTCGACCTTCCGCCAGCGCAGGCTGATGGCAACATCACCCGCTTGACGGAACTCGTCCAGCGCCCGCACCGATTCCACAACGAAAGGGGCCCGCTCTTCGCCGCGGTCGCGGGTACTATAGCCGCCCGTGAGCAGCATGGACGCGTCCGGCACCACCGCCTGGTTGAGCTTTGCCCACGCGTCGGGGAACACGATTGCCTCAGCCGTGCCGTGGAAGTCCTCCAACACCAGACGGGCGTACTCCTTGCCCGTCTTCTTGGAGATCTGCCGCTTCACCGAGGTGATAACCGCCGCGATGGCCACCGGGTGCTCGCTCCACTCGCCCAGGGTGGCTGTGGTGCGGGTTCCGAAGATCTCGACCTCACGGCGGAACTTGGCCAGGGGGTGTCCGGAGATGAAGAAGCCGAGCACTTCTTTCTCGCGAATCAGGCGCTCCGATTCGGACCAAGGCGGCACGTCCGGCAGAGGCACTTTGGCGATCTTCGCGGGTTGGCCTGTGTCGCCGAACAGGGATTCCTGTCCGGATTCCCGGTCCTGCTGCTTCAGTTGGGCCTCGCCGATGACTTTGTCGAGGGCTTCGATGAGTTGGTGGCGGTGTCCGCCGAGGGTGTCGCACGCCCCGGCCGCGATGAGTGATTCGAGAACCCGCTTGTTGCACAGCCGGGTGTCGATCCGCTCCACGAATTCCGCTCCGTGCGAGCGGCGATGATCGACTCGATGGCGCCGGCGCCGACGTTCCTCGTGGCGCCGAGTCCGAAGCGGATGCGGGTGTCGCCCACTACGGTAAACTTGAATCCGGATTCCATGATATCCGGGGGCAGCACCTCGAGCCCCATTTCCCGCGCTTCGTTGATGTACTGGACCACCTTGTCCGTGTTGCCAATTTCCGACGACAACAGGGCCGCCATGAACTCGGCCGGATAATGAGCCTTGAGCCACGCCGTTTGGTATGAGAGGATCGAATACGCCACCGAGTGGGACTTGTTGAATCCGTAGCGGCCGAACGTCTCGATCTGGCCGGCGATTTCCACGATGACTTTCCGGTCGTGCCCGGCCGCGACGGCGCGTTCGATGAACGTATCCAACTCGTTGCG
>JBDHMR010000032.1:0-9181 GCA_039656035.1 Gemmatimonadota bacterium | reverse complement strand
CCTTCGACCTTGGCGATCCAACCACGTGTCGGGTTGATGGGGTGGTTGGCTCGAGGAATCGTCGCCCCGAGCGAAATCGTCGCCAGGTTCTGACGTTGGCTCAACTCGTCGATATCCTCCGGGGTACACGCGTTGAAATAGGCACAGAAGTTCACATCACTGGCTTCGGTGAGCCCGTTTTCCCATCGATAGATGAGGTCGATCCCGACCAGGCTAGATGTAATACGCGCCAAGCTGAGGCTGGTGCCGAAGTCTTCGCGGAGAAAAACGTTGGGGGAACTGCGCCGCTCGGTGAATATCGATATGGCAGCCGTATTCTTGGGCGAGAAAACCGCCGGCTGGCGAATAGAGGCGGTCAAGTTATAGTTGATTTCCTGCGAAAACGGATCGTCCGCGATTTGCCGACACAGGTTGTCCCTCAACCCTGTGAACGGCTCTGCCACACCGATTTTCGACAAACGGCCGGACAGGTCGAAGATGCGACCTCTCCCCAGGAAATTGCGAGCGGTCCAGCCTGCCCCGAAGCGGATGCAGTCGTTGGTCCCATATCCGGCCCCGCCGCGGACCCTATGGAAGCGGCCCTCGATGACCCGAACGTTGATCGGCACGGTATCGGAATCGAAGTCGTAGTCGAGTGTGTCGATCCCAACGGCAACGTACCGGAACAGATCCGAGCGGTACAGATTCCGCTGACTGCGAAACAGGTTCTCGCGCGAGTATTCATCGCCTGGGGAGGTGGTGAGCAACGAGCGCACCAACGAAGACGGCAGGTGTTCCGTCCCTTCCACCCGGATCGGCCCAACCGCACTCACGCGTCCCGGATACACGTCCAGCCCCACAGTCGCCGTCCGGGCCGTGTGGTCGACCCGGAAACTCAAGAACACTTCCGCTTGGGGATACCCCCGGTCCTGGAGCCGCCGCGTGACACTGTCCGCCGTAGCCTGCATCAGGAACCGATTGAAGGAGTCACCCACGCGCAAGGGAAGGTCCCGGGTCACGCTTTCGATACGGGAAATCGAATCGATGCCAATGATGGCGATCTCTTCGACCACCACCGGCGGGCCTTCCTTGATGACGAACGTGAGGTAGATATTCTTGTCGGTACGCCGGACGATCGTATCGACTTCAACTTCGAGGTATCCCCACTTCTTGTACAGCAACTTCAAGCGCTCTACGTCGGTTTCAAAATTCCGCTGGTTGAACGTGCGCTTGGCCCCAAGCCCCATCCACCGCAATGCCGGACTCGTGGCGAAGGTACCCGAATTAGTGGTTGCAATGAACGACTGCATGGTCTCGGCGTCGATGGCGTGGTTGCCGCTGAACTTGAGCTGCCGCACCACCAAATCCTCGAACTGCCCTTCCGCTGTGGCGGGGACCGCCATCATTGCCGCCACCATCAGCAACCGAACGCGGACTCGACTCAACAGCCGGTCTCCGGCACGAAGCAGAAGCCCACTGCAGGTGTACGATCCTGGAACGGACGGAACGTTTCAATATGACACAACAAAGCGAACGAGCCCATTGTGGTAACATCGCCATTTTCAGCAGCTTACGCTACACTGTCAAAGAATTAGTCTGTGGCCCCATACCCCCGAGCCTCATGTATCTTTCCCGGTCAGACCACCACCAAGTAGACCGCCTTAACGATGCGAGCAGGCTCCCGAATGACCTCGAGCAATTACCTCCTCCGGACTAGCTCCACCATCATCGCCCTGGCGTTGACAACTGCCACGGTGACCCCAGGCCTCCAAGCACAATCCTTGAACCGGCGCGTTGACCAGCGACTCGACAGCCCCCCGTTGCAACGCAATCTGTGGGGTGTCGTGCTCACCACCGCCGACGGCGAAGTACTCTATGACCGCAACGCCGAGCGGTTGTTCATGCCGGCGAGCAACACCAAACTCATCGTTAGTGCGGTCGCATCGGCCCTCCTCCCGGGAGATTTCACGGTCAACACCAGCGTCTATGCTACGGGGCCCGTGGTCGATGGAGTGTTGCAGGGCGATTTGGTGCTCTACGGCCGCGGCGATCCCACTTTCAGTCGTCGCTGTTATGGAGTTGACACCACCCTGGTCGGAGCCTGCGAGGAGGATCCATTCAAGCCGCTCAAACTCTTGGCGCTGCAACTCAAGGTCCGGGGCATTCGAGCTGTGGCAGGCGGGGTCATTGGTGATGGCAGCTACTTCGAGCCGACGGTGGTGCACCCTTCGTGGGAAGCGTACGACCTCAACTGGTGGTATGCTGCGCCGGTGTCGGGCCTGGGATTCAACGACAACGCGATCGACATCAAGTACTCAGCCGGTCCGGACGTCGACACCCCACCCACCATCTCCTTCTCCCCCGATTTCGGCGACGTCTCTATCAGCAACCGCGCCAGGACCAGCCCACGAGGGTCCCGCAAGACCATCGAGTTCTATCGGACGCTCGGCACCATGTCCATCTGGGCGGAAGGCGCCATGCCCATGGGGCGAAGCGAACGGACGGAATATTTCGCGCTCCCCGATCCCAACCTGTTTACGGATCAGGCGTTTCGCTCGGCGCTGATTGCAGAGGGCATTGCCATCGCCGGCCCCACCCTATCCACCACCGATTCGCTGAAGTATCGGCACACCCGATCATCCGCGGCGCTGGCGGAAGTCGAATCGCGGCCATTTCGAGATTGGATCTTTCCCATCCTCAACACCAGCCAAAACTGGTTCGCCGAAATGACCCTGAAGCAACTGGGAAAGCAGTTCGGATCGGCCGGTTCATGGAGTGAAGGCCTGGAGGTGGAGAAACGGTTTCTCATCGATTCTGTGGGTATCGACTCGACGCAGTTCAGCTTCAGTGACGGCTCCGGCCTCGCCAGCAACAACGTGGTAACACCACTGGCCCTGGCCAAGTTGCTCGGCTACATGAAGAACCACCCGAACTTCGAGGTCTTCGCCGCCGCCCTCCCCCAATCGGGAAGCCGTGGATCGCTCCGCTCCAGGTTTCTCGGCACCCCGCTCGAAGGACGGGTCATGGCCAAGACCGGAAGCATTTCCAAGGTCAACAGCCTTTCGGGATATGTGGACCGCCGTAACGGCCAGCAGCTGATCTTCTCGGTGATCGCCAACCATCACATACTGGGTTTCACCGCCATGACGCAGTACATCGACAGTGTGGTGGTCGACTTGGGGCGATAGGACCGCTGGCATGGCCCAGCCCGGCGATACATCTTCCCCGATATGAAGATCTATACCCGCACCGGTGACAGCGGCGACACCGCCCTTTTCGGCGGTGGCCGAGTGTCCAAGGCCCACATACGGGTAACCTCCTACGGAGACATCGACGAACTCAACTCGACGATAGGGGTCGTGCGGGCCACCGAACCGTGTGCGTTCCACGACGATCTTCTGCGTTCAATTCAACGGGACCTGTTTGCCATTGGCGGGCATTTGGCCACTCCCGATCCGGACAAGGTCGCCCAGGCGCTCGAGAAGGCAGAGCTGTCGCAGGACCGGATCGCCGAATTCGAGCACACCATCGACGAGGCTGACGGGAAACTGCCGCCGCTCAGAGCGTTCATTCTGCCCGCTGGGACGCCGAAAGCCGCAGCATTCCACCTTGCCCGTACGGTGTGCCGCCGAGCTGAACGCAGCATGGTCGCGCTCGACCGGGAAGCCGGTGTGCCGGCACTGTTTCTCCAATACATCAATCGTCTGTCGGACTTGCTCTTTACCCTGGCCAGATCGGCCAACCTCGAGGGCGGAACGAAAGACGAAACCTGGTGAGCCACACCGTCGAGCCGACCAGGACCATAGTCCACGCAGCGGGGAGCTACCCGGTTTACGTCACCGTCGGGTCTCTGGCCGCCGCGGACGATCTGATCGATAATCACCTCGGTGATCGTGCCTGCTTCACTATCACCGACGACCATGTAGCGGCCGAACTCAGCGGCTGGAGCCAGGACGAAGGCCACCATTGGCGTCAGCCGGACAGCCAACCCTCCACCAGGTTCGCCCAGGACCCGCTGCTGTTCCCTCACGGCGAGGTATCAAAGACTCGCGGGGAATGGCAGCGGCTCAGTGACGCTCTGCTATCACGCGGGGCGGGACGTGACGCCGCCATCGTGGCGGTAGGCGGAGGTGTGGTGGGAGACCTCGCCGGGTTCGTGGCGGCAACCTACATGCGGGGCATCCCCGTCCTCCACGTCCCGACGACGGTAGTGGCCATGGTTGATTCAGCCTTGGGCGGAAAGACCGGCGTCGACACGGCAGAGGGCAAGAACCTCATCGGTACCTTCCATCATCCTGCCGCAGTCATTGCCGACCCGCGAACACTCCTTACGCTGCCCGCGCGTGAATTCCGGGCCGGCCTGGCGGAGGTCGTCAAGCACGCCGTCATTGCCGACGCCGGGTACTTCGAGTGGCTCGAAAGCCACACCGACGACATCACAGCCCGAAACCTGGAAGTCCTCGCTGAACTGGTGCGGCGCAGCGTGGCCATCAAGGCGGACGTGGTGGAATCGGACGAACGGGAGCAAGGACGGAGAGCTCATCTCAACCTGGGGCACACCATCGGGCACGGGATCGAACACGCCTCGGGGTATCAGCTCCTGCACGGCGAGGCAGTCGCCCTGGGGCTGGTGGCTGAGTGTGCCCTGGCCTCCGACCTCGGCCTGGCGAGTGCCGACCTTGGTGAGCAGGTGGCCGCCTTGCTGGCCCGGTTCGATCTCCCGGTCCGGCTCACGCCCGGCTTGAAGCTCGACATGGTGTTCCAGGCCATGGACTATGACAAGAAAAAGACCGGAGGTGAGCTGCGCTTCGCTTTGCCGGTAGCTTTGGGTGCCATGGTCAGTGCAGGTGACGGGTGGACCGTGGCGGCAGATCCGACCAGAATTCAAAATGTGCTTTCCCGCCTGTCCACGGATTAACCAACAGGCTTTTCCACACACCAGCCCCACAACCAACACCTTAACACATTATCAACAAATGTGTTACGATATTTCCACGTGGATAAGTAAAAGGAGGTAAATGAGGAAAAGTTGACAGTTTTCACAACAGGTTGCTAGTAAACGATTTGTGATGTGGATAAAAAGAATTTCCTTGACCGCGCTTTATTAGCCCCCTATATTCGGCCTCCCAACCGTCATCAACGGCTGGCCTCTCCACGATAGCAATCGCCAAGCACACCCACTCCTCTCCTCAGGGGTAGTAATGGCTTCTGGAACGACGAGTAAGCCCCGGCCCTTCTTCCGTCCGGTAGCGACGGGTGCTTTCGACCAGTACCTGCAAGACATCCAGAAACTCCCGATGATTACGGACCGCGCCGAGGAGAGACGCCTCGCCCGCAAAGCCCAAAAGGGCGATGCCAAGGCAGCGGAGCGCCTGGTGACGGCCAACCTCCGATTCGTAATCTCCTACGTGAAGAAGTATCAGGGGCACGGACTCGATCTGTCGGAGCTGGTTGCCATCGGCAACGAAGGCTTGCTCAAAGCGGTGCGGAAATTCGATCCCGACCATGGCGTCAAGTTCATCTCCTACGCCGTGTGGTGGGTGCGCCAAGCGGTACTAAAAGCCCTCGCCGAACAAACCCGCAGCGTCCGCATCCCGTTGAACCAGAACTCAGCCCTCATTCGGATGTCCCGCGCCGAGAGTTTCCTGTCCCAGGAATTGGGCCGCGAGCCGACCGATCGGGAAATTGCTACCGCTCTCAACGACACAGTCGACAACATCCGCTCCGCCCGACGCATGACCAGCGCCGAGCTGTCCCTGGATGCGCCCGTCGAGCGCTCGGACAAGACCGCCAGCACCTTCGGCGAGCGTTTTGCCGGAAGCGGCGGTGCCGAAATCGAGGAGAAGACAGATTCCACCCTGATGCGTGAGTTCATCGATCGTATCTTCGAGCGGCACCTGACCCCGCGCGAACGCAAGATCCTCTACCTCTACTACGGCATGGAAGAGGGATCCGAGGCACTCACCCTCGAGAAGATCGGCGCCCTCCTCGGCGTCACCCGCGAGCGCATCCGCCAGATTCGGGAACGCGCTTTCGAGAAACTGCGCGAATCGCCCGACCTGGGGTCGCTGAAGGGGTTTTGGGGAGCGGCCTAAGACCCGCCACGCATCAGCTGACGGCCGTCGGCTGACAGCTGTCGGTAGGCTGTCCCAACGGCTCCTCCCCGGGCGCGTCCTGCAGGCTGTGCCCTCCCTGCGCACCGCACCCTGCGACCTGCGCACTCCTCCGAGTAGATTACTGCCATGCGCCAATCGCTGATCCGCGACCTAGAGCGGCTCGTCGGGCCGCGTTGGGTGAAGTGGCGTCCTACCGACACAGCCGTCTACCACACAGACGGACTACCGACCCACGAGTCGAAACCCGGGTGCATCGTTCTCCCCGAGAATCGTGACCAGGTGGTAGCCGTCTTGAGGCTGCTCCACCAAACGGACATACCGTTCGTGGCCCGGGGGGCCGGCACCGGGCTCTCCGGCGGCGCCCTCGCCGGCCCGGAAGCGGTGCTCCTCACACTCACACGGCTCAATCGGATTCTCTCCATCGATCCCGTCATCCGCCGGGCTGTCATCGAACCTGGAGTAGTCAACGCCCGTCTATCTGATGCGGCCGCCCCGTTAGGTCTGTATTACGCACCCGATCCCTCGAGTCAGACCGCCTGCACACTCGGCGGCAATGTGGCCGAGAACGCGGGGGGCCCCCATTGTCTCAAGTACGGAGTGACCACCAACCACGTGCTCGCCCTGACTGTATGTCTGCCGGACGGGGAGACCGTGACCCTCGGATCCACCCAGGGAGAGCCGTGGGGGCCTGACCTCGTGGGGCTGTTCGTGGGCAGCGAGGGGATGTTCGGTGTGGCGCTGGAGATCACCGTCCGGTTGGAGCCAATTCCACCGGATGTGGTGACGATGCTGGCCGATTTCATGGCTCTGCGTGACGCCAGCGAAGCGGTCACCGCCATCATCGCCTCAGGCGTGGTGCCGGCCGCACTCGAGATGATGGACCAGGCCTGCGTCCAGGCGGTCGAGGATTCGATCTACGCGGCAGGCTACCCGCGCGACGCCGCTGCGGTACTCCTGGTAGAACTCGACGGCGAGGCAGCCGCTGTAGCCGCGGAAGCCGAAACGGTGACCAACTTGCTGAAACAGCATGGGGCCCGAGACGTCCGCACCGCTCGGGACCCTGACCAGCGCGCCAAGTTGTGGCTTGGAAGAAAGAAGGCGTTCGGGGCCCTGGGGCGCATCGCCCCGGATCTCGCCGTACAGGATGCGGTGGTCCCCCGGTCGGCGCTGCCCGACATCCTCGACCGGATTGCCGACATCGGAAAACGCTACGCCCTCAACATCAGCAACGTGTTCCACGCCGGTGACGGCAACCTGCACCCCAACATCAGCTTCGACCGAAGCGACGTTTCGCTGACGGCCAAGGTGCGCGACGCCAGCGCCGAGATCATGGCGGTGTGCCTCGAAGCCGGCGGGTCGATCACCGGCGAGCACGGCGTCGGGTCCGACAAGCTCGACTACATGCCATGGGCCTTCAATAGTGAAAGCCTCGCGGCCATGCGTTCCGTCCGCCGGGCGTTCGATCCCCGCGAAAGAGCCAACCCTGGAAAGGTGTTCCCCATCCACGCTTGCCGTGAGTGGCGAGCTGGAGGCGTGGTATGAGCAGCGACACCCTGGACAGACTGCGGGCCGTGTTGGGACACGAAGCCGTCGCCGAAACGGAGGGGATCCCGCGCGTCATCCCGGCAACCGCCGACGGCATGCGTCTGGCCTGCCAGCTCGCCGGAGAAATGGGATGGCAGATTCGCGTGGAAGGGAACGGCAGTTGGTTGCCGACGGACGCTCCAGCCGACATCGCCATCAGCACCAGCGGACTCGAGCAATCGGTGGACGCCAGTGCGTCAGATCAGGTAGCGACGGTAAGCGCAGGAGTACCACTCGATAACCTCCGCGCGCAGCTGGCCGAAGAGGGCATGTGGCTCGCTATCGATCCACCGGGCAAGCCGGACCGGACGATCGGGTCGATCGTGGCCACTGCCACATCGGGACCACTTCGGAATCGATACGGCCACGTCAAGGATCACGTTCTCGGGTTGAGTGTGGTGACCGCCGACGGCCGGCTCATCGAGTCCGGCGGGCAGGTGGTAAAGAACGTCGCGGGTTTCGACCTCACCAAGCTTCAGGTTGGCGGGTTTGGCGCCTTCGGCGTCATTACCTCCGTTCACCTCCGCCTGCGGGCACTACCGCGCGCCGATGCCACCGTGATCGCCCGGGGGTCCCGCGACGAACTGACCGCTGCCGGCAGATCCATTCTCGAACAAGCGATCGAGGTGACCACGTTGGAATTGCTGTCGCCGACGGTCGCTGGAGACCCTGAGTGGGTCCTCGCTGCCCGCGTGGTGGGGAGTGAAGCATTGGTGCAGTCGGAGATTCCCCGACTGAGCGCCGCGTCAGATATTTCCTGGGACCGGTTGTCCGGCGACCGCGGCCCGGTGCTGTGGCGCATGGTCGCCGGGGCCACCAACGCAGCACCGGTGAGTTTCCGGCTGGGAGTTCTGGTGAACGGCCTGGACCAAACCATCGACACGCTGGTCCACGACCTCGACGATGGCCTGATCTCCGCCGGGGCCGTGTCCGGCGGGCTGCGGTGGACCGGGACGGCAACAGCCGAGCAACTCAAGGCCATTAGGCATGCCATGGCACAGCAGGAGATCCCTCTGACACTCGAGCGGGCCCCGTGGCCCATACGGGAACGGGTGGGTCACTTCGGCGCCTACCGGGAAGGCGTGGGCCAAGTGGTCGGACGGCTGCGCCAGACGTTCGACCCGGAGAATCAATTGAGTGTGGCGCTAGACTCCAGCGATGCCTGACGGATATCAGGGTCTCGACCCCTGCGTCCATTGCGGTTTCTGTTTGCCCGCCTGCCCCACCTACTTGGCGACCGGAGACGAGAACGAAAGCCCCCGGGGCCGCATCGTCCTGATGCGCGCACTGGAGCGGGGCGATCTCCTCCCGACCGATACCGATCTGAGGCACCACCTCGATAATTGTCTCGGCTGTCTGGGGTGCGAGCCGGTGTGCCCGTCAGGCGTCGCCTATGGCCGGGGGCTCAGCACGGCGCGCCGCACCCTGCGGGATTCCAACGGAAGTGCCCTGACGCAGCAAGTCATGCTCACCATCTTTGCCGCGCAACAGTTGTGGCGCCC
>JBDHMR010000031.1:0-9290 GCA_039656035.1 Gemmatimonadota bacterium | reverse complement strand
CGAGCGCCTGGCCGGGCTCAGCCTGCAGGAAGTGCGCGGTTCACTGGCAGAACGATTGCGCGACGCGGCGAGTCCAGCCGCCGGCCGAGAATTACTGAACATCTTTCTGGCCGATGGTGAAGAAATCATCGCGCAGACCATGACGTCGTCCGAGGTCCACCTGGGCAGCGCGCAGATGCTGGCCGATCAACCTGAGTTCGCTTCGAACGCGCGCATGCGCGAGTTGTTGGAGATCACCGAGCGGCGAGAAGTGCTGCGCGATGTTCTGACCAGTCGCCGAAAGGGCGGTGTCAGCATCACCATCGGGGGTGAGAACCTCGATCCGGCGCTGTCCGACCTGACGCTGGTTACCGCCACCTATTCCCGGGGTGACTTGACCGGAGTCATCGGAGTGCTGGGACCGACGCGCATGCCATACGACAAAATCATCGGTCTGGTGGAACACACCAGCCGGTTGGTAGAGGGGTTACTGGATTGAGTGATTTCTACACGCTACTGAACACGCCTCGCGATGCCAGCGAGAACGACATCAAAAAAGCGTACCGCCGGTTGGCGATGGAATACCATCCCGACCGGAACGACGCCCCAGACGCCGAGGCCCGGTTCAAGGAGATTACCGAGGCATACGAGGTGTTGCGCGACTCCGAACAACGGGCCCTGTACGACCGCTATGGGGAGTCCGGCCTCAAGCGTGGTGGTGGAGGCTTCGAAGGGTTCCATCACGTGGACCTTTCCGAAGCGCTCAACATCTTCATGCGCGATTTCGGCGCCGGCATGGGTGGTTTCGAGTCGATGTTCGGCGGAAGACAATCGGCCGCGGAGAGCAGGCGCGGCCGAGACGTGAGGGTCAACATCAAGTTGACGCTCGACGATGTCGCCAACGGCGCCAAGCTGACCATCAAGCTGCGGACACTGGAATCGTGTGAAGTATGCAGCGGCAACGGCATGGCCCGGGGATCCCAGCAGACGGCGTGTCGCACCTGCGGTGGGTCGGGTGAGGTCCGGCGGGCTACCCGGAGCATGTTCGGCCAGTTCGTGTCGGTGGCCCCTTGCCCCAACTGCCATGGCGAAGGAGAGGTGGTGACGGACCCGTGTGAGGCCTGCCGTGGCGAGGGCCGGGTCCGCGGTGAGCGCAAGGTCGCGGTAGAGATTCCGGAGGGTGTGGCCGACAACAACTATCTGACGCTGCGCGGCCAGGGTGGAGCCGGACTGCGGAACGGCGTGCCCGGCGATCTGATCGTCATCCTGGACATTCAGGACGACGACCGGTTCGAGCGCCACGGTGACGACTTGGTGTTCGACCTTCCCGTGTCGTTCTCCCAGGCGGCGTTGGGCGGCGCGTTCTCGGTGCCGACACCCTACGGCGACGAGTCGGTCGAGGTCCCGGCCGGCACTCAAACCGGGACCGTCCTGCGGCTCTACGGCAAGGGGTTGCCGCACTTGGGACGGAGCGGCAAGGGGGATCTGCACATACGGCTTCACCTGTGGACCCCCGAACGCCTTTCCTCCGAACAGGAAACGCTGTTCAACCAACTGGCCGCCATCGAGGGCGACCCGCCCAAGCCCGAATCGGGTTTCTGGTCCAAAATCAAGGAAGCGCTAGGCGCATGACGACCGACTGCCTGTTTTGCCGGATAGCGAGTGGCGCCATTCCGGCCGACATCGTGTATCAGGACGACGACGTGGTGGCCTTCCGCGACATCGACCCGCAGGCGCCGCACCATGTATTGGTCGTTCCCCGCCAGCACATCGAGGCGGTGCGCGACGCCACCGGGTCGGAGGGTGAGAAGCTGGTGGGCCGGCTGATGGGGGCGGCGGCAGCAATCGCCACCGAGCTGGGGTTGGACGAGGCCGGCTACCGCCTGGTGGCCAACACCGGGGTGGACGGCGGTCAGAGCGTGTTTCACCTCCACGTGCACATTCTGGGCGGGCGACCAATGAAGTGGCCGCCGGGCTGACGGGGCTTGCCCGCCGGGGTTGGCGCGTCTACCTTACAATGCTGCAACACTTTAGGCCCAATTGGCCTTGAAGGGGGTGATGGACACTCATGGCGGAAGTCATCATCCATGAGGATGAAAACTTTGAGCGGGCACTCAAGCGCTTCAAGAAGAAGTGCGAGAAGGCGGGGATCCTGTCGGACCTTCGCAAGCACCGCCATTTCGAGAAGCCGAGCGAAAAGCGCAAGCGTAAGTTGAACGCTGCCATTCGCAAGAATCGGCGTGGACCGCGTGGCCCAAGACGATAGTCTGCTTGCCACCTTGCAGGCCTCGACCATCGGGGCCCGCAAGGCGCGCGACAAGGACCGAACCCTGGTTCTCACGACGGTGATGTCGGACATCAAGAATCACCAGATCGCACTCCAGCGTGAACTCACCGACGAGGACGTCACCACCGTTCTGCGCAAAGCCGTCAAGATGCGCCAGGATTCGGTAGAGCAGTACGGCGCTGGTGGCCGTGACGATCTGGCCGCCAAGGAAGCCGCCGAGATCGAAGTGCTGAAGGTGTTTCTCCCCCCGGAGATCGACCCTGCCGAGATCCGTACGGCAGTGCCGGCCGTCATCGACGGCGGAGCCGACAACATGGGGCAGGTCATGGGGCAGGTCATGCCTCAATTCCGTGGACGAGCCGACGGTAAGCTCATCAACCAAATAGTGCGTGAGGAGCTTGAAGCAGGATGATCGACGAGCAGCCTCTCTCAGTGCATAACGGGGTGTCGGCGGGCGGAACCGCCGACACCCCGTTGCCGTTTTTGGCAAGCGCCTGGGAGACTGACACGCTCGACACCCTCGAATTCGCCGCCGTACTCGAGCGGGTGGCCCACTACGCCGCCGGTCCGGTGGCGGCGGCCCGTGTCAAAGCCCGCCGACCTTCGATCGATGCCGACGCCATCAACAGCGCGCTTCGTACTGTAGCTGAAGCGGCCGCCCTGGTTCGCAGCGGCGACGGCCTGACCATCGACGCGGCTCCTGAAGCAGGTTCAGTCCTGAAGCGCCTCCATCTGGACGGCAGTGTCCTGGAAGCCGGCGAGCTGGTGCCGGTAAGGCGCCTCCTTTCTGTCGCCCGGTCCACCGCCGGAGAACTGCGCCGGGTGCGCGATGAAGCTCCCCGCGTGGCGGCCTTACTGGAACCACTGCCGGACGCCTCGCTGGCCCGGCGTCTCGACGCCACGGTGGACCACGACGGCCGGCTGCTCGACAGCGCCAGCCCGGCGTTGGGTTCCGCCCGCAGGGCGGTCCACCAGGCGCGCGGCGTACTGATCAGGAAGCTCGAATCGCTGCTGCGCTCAGTGGGCGACGAGGGCGGATCGGTCACGGTCCGGGGAGGGCGTTACGTGATCCCCGTCCGGCGAGACAATCGATCTCGACCGGCCGGCATCATTCACGACGAATCGGCCAGCCAGGGCACGCTGTTCATCGAGCCGACCGCGGTGGTGGAACTGGGCAACGCGCTGCGTGAGGCGGAGGTGGCCGAGGAGCGAGCCACGCTCAAGGTGCTGCGCGACGTCACTGCTGAATTACGACCGCACAAGGACGATCTGGTGCTGGCGCTGGAAATGTGCGTGGCGGCGGACGAGCTGCAGGCGCGGGCGGGCTACGCGGCGCATGTCGACGGGCATTGTCCTGTAGTGGGCGACGGTCGGGCGACGCATGCGTCGCCCCTACGGATTCGTGACGGGCGGCATCCATTGTTGCTCGACGGCGATATGCCCGTGGTACCGTTTTCCCTCCTGCTCGAGGCCGGTGAACGTACGGTACTGGTGAGTGGTCCCAATACCGGTGGCAAGACGGTACTGTTGAAAGCGGTCGGATTGTTTTCGGCGATGGCCCAAAGCGGCATCATCCCGCCGGTGGGTCCCAACAGTTCGTTGCCGTTGTTCCACAGTTGCTTTGCCGACATTGGCGACCACCAATCGATCGCCGCCAACCTATCGACGTTTTCGGCTCACCTGAACGCCTTGCGTCACATTCTGCAGGAAGCCGGGCCTGATTCCCTGGTGCTGATCGACGAAATGGGCAGCGGCACCGACCCGGCCGAAGGCGCTGCCCTGGCGGGCGCGGCGTTGTCCGCGCTCACGCGGCGCGGCGTAACCACCCTGGCCACCACCCACCTCGGCGCTCTCAAACAACTCCCCGAACGGCTCCCCGAAGTGGTCAACGGATCGTTGCAGTTCGATGCCGTATCCCTGGAACCCACCTACCGTTTCCAGAAAGGCATTCCGGGACGGTCCTACGGTTTGGCCATCGGGCGCCGCTTGGGGCTCGACCCGGCGGTGCTGGCCGAGGCGGAGGCGGACCTCCCAGACGTTGAACGCCACCTTGACACGTTGCTGGCCAAGGTGGAGAAACGGGAGCAGGAAGTGGCCCGGTTAGAGGTACGTCTCGCAGAGCAACGGGCAGACATCGACTTGCGGGACCAGCGGACGAGCGCATCCGAGGCAGGCCTGGCCGAACGAACCAAGTCGCTCGACGACCGCGAGCGCCAAGTCGAACGCGACGCCCGCACCCGAGCCAAGGCCTACCTCCTCGAGGCCCGCCGCCGGGTGGAGCAGGCACTCGGCATGGCACGCGCAGCGGTGGATGAGGCCACGGCGCGGGAAGCCCGCCGACTGGTGGAGGAAGGTGTGCAGGCGGAAGCGAAAGCGCTGGCTGGAACCAAGCCCCCGCAAGACCAGACACAGCTTCTCGACGAGCCGGTCGTGGTCGGCAGTCGTGTTAGGCTGGTTTCCGGGTTGGTGGGCCAGGTGGTAGAGCGGCGCCGTGACGGCAAATGGGTGATCGTCGTCGGTTCGGTACGCACGGTCGTCGTCTCCCAAGACATCGTTGGCGCCGTCGAGGGGAAGGGTCCGGCGCGAACCCCAGCTGCGCCCGAGCGCCGTCCTGTCGCCACCGAGACCGCCGCCCTGGAGATCGATCTTCGCGGCATGACCGGCGACGAGGCGCAGGCCGCCACCGTCTCCGCGGTTGATGGCTCGATCCTCACGGAGCAGCCTTTTCTCCGGATCATCCATGGGATGGGAACCGGGGTGGTACGGGACCGGGTGCGCCGGGTGCTTGAGGGAGATTCGCGGGTGTTGAAGTTCAAGTACGCCGAGCGGCAGGACGGCGGCACCGGCGTGACGATTGTGGAGTTCGAGTCATGAGCCGCATCCCCGACGACGTCATCGAGCAGGTGCGCGACAGCGTCGATCTGCTCGAACTGGTGGGTGAGTCGGTAGAATTGAAACGAACGGGAACCGACTATCGCGGTCCCTGTCCCTTTCACGGCGGCACGCACCGCAATTTCGCCGTCATTCCCAAGAAGGGCATCTTCTATTGTTACGTGTGTCACGAAGGTGGCGACGCGTTTTCGTATCTGATGAAGCGGTTCGGCATGGACTACCCGTCCGCCGTGCGCGAGGTGGCCCGCCGCGTGGGCATCACCATCCCGGAGCAGGCCGAACAGGCGGGCCCCGATCCGCGAGAGCCTTTGTTCAGCGCCGTGGCCGTGGTGCAGGACTGGTTCGCCACCCAGTTGCGCGAGCTGCCCGAGGCCAAGACGGCGCGAGCATATCTTCAGGAACGGCATTGGGACTTGCAGGAGGCGATACCGCTCGGCTTGGGATACGCCCCCCGTGGTCCGGCGTTGCAGGAGATGATGCGGAAGTTGGGCATCGAGGAGGACGTGCTGGTCGAGACCGGTGTGATGGCACGGCGCGACGATGGAGGCACCTATCCTCGTTTCCGCGACCGGCTCACCTTTCCCATCCACGACATCCGGGGCCGGGTCGTGGGCTTCGGCGGCCGCATCCTGGGGCAGGGGGAACCCAAGTACCTCAACTCGCCCGAAACGCCTATTTACCACAAGGGCCGGTTGGTCTACAATCTGCACCACGCCAAGCACCCCATCCGCCAGGCGGAGTGCGTGCTGTTGGTCGAGGGCTACTTCGACGTGCTCCGGCTGGCCCAGGTGGGCATCGACAACGTGGTGGCCCCACTGGGCACCGCCCTCACTTCGGATCAGGCGGCGATCCTCAAGCGTTATACTTCACGCGCGGTGATACTTTACGATAGCGATCAGGCCGGCTTGAAGGCTACGTTCCGTACCGCCGACGAACTCCTGCGACACGAGTTCGAGGTGCGTGTGGCCACATTGCCATCCGGGGAAGACCCGGATTCGTTGGCGGAGGCGGGTGGAGCGGAGGCGGTGCAAGGCGTGCTCGATGACGCCATCGACGTACTCGAACGCAAGATCCAGATCCTTCAGCGCAAGGGGTGGTTCGAAGGCATCGAGCACCGGCGGCGGGCGCTGGACCGACTCATGCCGACGGTACGTGCCGCCAAGAGCTCCATCACCAAGGAGCTGTACCTCAGTCGGTTGGCGGAACTCACCGGGGTCGCCAAGGAAGTCCTGGGGCGGGATGCCCAGGAGCGTACCATGCCTCATCCGGCGCCGCGGCCACAGCGTACCTCCGGGTCATCGCCGGTCCCGCGTCCGCGCCGGCGGCGGGATGGGGAGCGGGCCGAGCGCGATTTGCTGCGTGTCATCCTGCAGTCGCCCGTGTGGCTGGAGCGTGCCCGGGAGCAGGTGCCGGCGGATTGGTTCGAGGGGGAGGTATACCGGGCGCTGTATGAGGTCCTGGCCGCTCCGGGTGGCGAGCGCTACCAGACCGAACCGCCTGACACGTTGCCGGACGCCGCTCGTCAGTTGTGGGCCGGGCTGAAGCAGATCGAGTCGCAGCTCGATGCTGAAGGGACCGACATCATCTTTGCGCGTGCCTGCCAGATCCTCGAATCCCGTCCCTATTTTCGGGAACTCGACGATTTTGCCGGCCGAATGCGGCAGGCCCCGGCCGACGAACAGGAGGCCCTGCTGAGCGAGCGCCAGCGTCGTACCAAGGAACTGCAGACCCGTTTCCCGGCGGAATGGAAACGGCGGTATTTGCAACGAAAGTTTGCGCAAGGCGGCCGGAGCGGCCGCCCGTAACCAAAACCGATCGGCTGAGGAGAAGGGATTCCGATGCATCCAGATCTTGTCAAGTTGCTGGCAGTACAGGAAAAGGACCTAGCGTTGAAGGAGGTGGACGATCAACTGGCGGCGCTGCGCGAGGAGGTTGCCGTGCTCGACCAGGCGGCGGCCACCGGGGAAGAGGCGCTGGCAGCGGCACAGCGGGCAGTGGCCGACGCCGTCTCGCGCCGTACCGATACCGAGGCCAAAATCGAGACCTACCGGACGCAGCAGAACCGCCGCAAGCAGCGCCTGGAAATTACCAGGCCAGGGAAGGTGGCCGCCAGCATAATGGCGGAGCTGGAGCTGGCGCGATCGGTGCTGACCCAGGAAGAGAGCGAATGGGTCAGGATGGACGAGACGGTCCGGGGGCTCGATGAGCAGGTGGCCCAAGTCTCGACCGAGTTGGAGGAACTGAAGACAGGCCAGGAGCCCGAGCGGGCTGAGTTGCTGACACGGGAAAGCAGCTTTCTCAAGAAGCAGAAATCGGCCACCAAGGCACGTGAGGCCAGCGCCGACAAATTGGAGAAACCCCTGCGCATCAAGTACGACCGTTTGTATCAATCCCGGGCCACGACGGTGATCGTGGTGATGAGCGGTCCCGCCTGCGGGGCATGTTTCACTACCATCCCGCTCCACCGGAGAACCCAGATCAAGAATGGCTCGATACTGGGCGGGTGCGAGGTGTGCGGCGTCATTCTGTACTGCACAGATGAGGATGGGTAACGGGGACCTTCCCGGGGTTACTACCTTTCGGGTATGAGTACCTCTCTTCTTCCGCCTCTCAAGTGGTCGGTGGCCGATCCACCAGACCGGGGCTCTGCCGAGGCGCTGGCGGAGGCACTGTCTCTACCGCTCCCGCTGGCGGATCTGCTGGTGCAACGGGGGTTCGACACCCCCGGCCCGGCCAAGGAGTTCCTCCGTCCTTCGCTCGACGGGCTGGCCGATCCGCTGAGCCTGGCGGGGATGGCCGACGCCGTCGAGGCCATAACCGAGGCGGTCAAGCGCGGTAGTCCGATAATGGTGCACGGCGACTACGACGTCGACGGCCAGTGTGCCACGGCGCTGCTGACGCGGGCGCTGCGCGTCGCGGGCGCCGAGGTCATCCCCTTCGTTCCTCACAGGGTCAACGACGGCTACGATTTCGGTCCGGCGGGCTTGGCGGCCGCCAAGGCGGCCGGCGCGGGCCTCGTAGTAACGTGCGATTGCGGTATCACCGCGGTGGAGACGGTGGCGGCGGCCACGGCCGACGGTATCGACGTGGTGGTGACCGATCACCATCTCCCCGGACCGGAGCTACCCCTCGCCCGTGCGGTGGTCGATCCTCAGCGTCCCGATGACGATTCCGGGCTGGAGATGCTGTGCGGCACTGGGATCGCCTTCAAGCTGGTTCAGGCGTTGGTGGAGCCGCTCGGCCTACCCGCCAATTTCCCGATGCACTTGCTCGACTACGTGGCCATGGCCACTGTGGCCGATATCGTCCCGCTGGTGGGGGAGAACCGCATCCTGGTCAAACATGGCCTAAAGGTACTGAGCGACTCCCAGTGGCCAGGGCTTAGGGCTCTACTCCGAGTGGTCGACCTCCACGACCGTGAGATCCGCGCTGGGCAAGTTGGTTTCATCCTCGGCCCCAGACTCAACGCGGTAGGCCGGATCGGTGAAGCCAAGGACGGGCTGGAGTTGCTGGTGACCGATGACCCCAGCGAAGCCGATCGCCTGGCGCGCTATCTGGACGAGCTCAACCGGCAGCGGCAAGCCATCGATCAGAACATCCTCGACCAGGCGCTCGATAAAGTTGAGCGCGAGCTCGATCCCGAGCGGGACTTCGCCCTGGTGCTGGCGGGTGATGACTGGCACCCCGGCGTGGTCGGCATCGTCGCTTCCCGTGTAGTGGAGCGGTACGGCCGGCCGACGTTTCTCATCGCCTTCGACGGAGACGTCGGCAAGGGGTCGGGCCGGAGTATCTCACGCTTCGACTTGCACTCGGCGCTGACCGAGTGCGACGATCTGCTGGAGCGTTACGGCGGCCACCGCATGGCGGCCGGACTCACCATCAGGCGTGAGAACCTCGAGGCCTTCCGCGAGCGCTTCGCCCGCATTGCCCGCGAACGACTGTCCTACGACGACCTTGGGCCAGAACAACGCGTCGATCTCGAGATCGACCTGGCCGAGGTTACCCCGGAACTAGAACGGTTGTGCCGCCATCTCGAGCCGTGCGGCATGGGCAACCCCGGACCCGTCTTCGGTGTCAGAGGCGTGCAATTCGCCAACCGATCGGTGGTGGGGAAGGGCCACCTGAAGGGCGT
>JBDHMR010000030.1:0-9645 GCA_039656035.1 Gemmatimonadota bacterium | reverse complement strand
AACCTGGATCCTGGGACGTGGCTGGGACCAGAACAAATGGGCCGACGAGAACTTCCCCACGCATCAGGCCCTGTCAGCCGCGGTCCCCCGCCACCCTGTCTACCTCGATCGGGTAGACGGCCACGCTGCCCTGGCCAACCAAATGGCCATGCGCCGGGCCGGTCTCGATAGGCAAACCCAGGATCCCCCTGGCGGCAAGATCATTCGGGACGCAGAGATGGCTGGCCGACCGGCACCCTGATCGACGAAGCACGGCTTCTGGTGGCGGCGGTCATCCCACCGGTGTCCAATCAGCAGTTGATGGGCCAGATCAAGGCCGGCATGCAGGACGCCAACCGATGGGGGCTGACCGGAATCCACGACGCCGGCGTGGGAGCGGATACAGTCGAATTCTACGAAGAGCTAGCCGCCCAGGGACAACTGACCCTGCGCTTCTACGTCATGGTGGAAGCCGGCTCACCCGGGCTTGTGGAACTCCTGGGGTATGGACCCCGCATCGGCATGGGCAACCAAATGGTGTGGACACGAGCCATCAAGGTGTCGGCCGACGGCGCCATGGGGAGCCGGGGCGCCGCCCTCCTCCGTGACTACACTGACGACCCGGGCAACCGGGGGCTCATGCTGGCGGATTATGACTCAGTTCTGACCATCGCCCGGCTGGCTCTGGAGAACGGCTTCCAGCTGAACGTGCACGCCATCGGTGACCGGGCCAACCGCAGCGTCCTCGACGCGTACCAGGAAGCACTGAGTGAATACCCCGACCTCGACCACCGGTTCCGTATCGAGCACGCCCAACTCCTTGCTCCCGATGACATCCCCCGCTTTGCCGAACTCGGGGTAATCCCATCGATGCAGGGGAGCCACCAGACAGGCGACATGTACTGGGTAGCCGACCGACTGGGCCAACAACGCGTTGAAAGCGCCTACGTCTGGCGCTCCCTCAGGGACACCGGCGTCATCATCCCCAACGGCTCTGATTTTCCGGTCGAGTCGGTAAACCCGCTCGTTTCGTTTGGGGCCTTCGTCACCCGGCAGGATGCCGATGGCTGGCCCGATGGTGGCTGGTTTCCCGAACAACGCCTGGACCGGGAAGACGCTCTCAAGAGCATCACCATCTGGCCGGCATACGCGGCCTTCATGGAAAACGATGTGGGATCGATCAGCCCGGGCAAGTTGGCCGATTTCGTGGTCCTCGACCGGGACATCATGACCGTGCCCGCCTATGACATCCTGGGCACACGGGTCAAACGTACGGTCGTGGGGGGCCGCACCGTGTACCTGTGGGACTAGTTCTGTGCCTCGGAGTTGACTACGACACCACGCTGAACCCCTCCACCACCATTGCCGGCACGGCAACACTGCCCAGCCAAGGGCGTTCTTTTCCCAACGCCAGGACACGTTCCAGGGAGCGGAATACGTTCCCCGACAGACGCACATCCGGCGCGTGTCCCACGATCTTGCCACCGCTGACCCGGTAGGCCAGCGACGCGCGTGCCCGGACCGCGCCGTTCGCGGCAAGCCCTCTCCCGACGCCGTGGAAACCGTCGACAACCAAGCCATCGCCGGTCGCCTGCAGCAGCAAGTCCCATGAGTCTTCGCCGGGGAGCATCTCCAAGTTGGTAAAGGCCGCTTGCGGTTTGCCGAAGGTGGCGCGCCGGCCGTGCCCCGTGGCCGGTACGCCGGAGAGCGTGGCGGTTTCCAGGTCGTATATCCCCGCCTTGAAAAAACCGGCTTCGATGAGCGGCAGACGCCGGCACACGACCCCTTCGTCATCGATAGGCCTGGAACCGGGCCGCCCATCGAGTAGCGCGTCGTCGACCAGGGTGATGCGTTCATCGACGACCCTGGTGCCGATCTTGTCTCTCAGCGGAGAAGTCCCGTAGTGCAACGCCGTGCCGCGGAGCGCTCGGCGAAGCGGCACCAGAACGGAAGCCACCGCCCTGGGCGTCAGACACACGACCGCCGGCCCTTCCGGCACCGTCGCTGCGTTCTCTCCCCATGCCAGACGCTGCTGCAAGTCTTGGACGATTGACGCGACATCCCCGTCGTCCAGCAGTCCGGTGCCACCCCACCATGCCCGGGCCGTGACCAACCGTTCGCCATGGGTACGCGTGACGGTGACATCCAGTGCCACTCCGGTCGTCTCGTAGTACTGGTCGACACCCCTGGTGGTGGCAACGTGCACACTGCCAATGGATCGCTCCAGATGGACGTCGATCGTCGTCCGGTCGTCGGCCAGTTGATCGCCGATCAGGACACCACCCAATTCCAGATCCTCGATGTCGGCCGCAGCAGCAGCCGCGTCGTGAACCAGCGGTTCAGCGCTCGGTGCGGGCTCGGGATAGAACAAGCGACACTCGTCCCCAACCCGCGCCGCGGCTATGGCGGCCTCCACCAAAGCTGTAGCGTCGGTCTTCGTGGTTCCCGCACCGCCGATTCTTCCGTCCACCACCATTCGCAGGTTGGCGCCGGTCGCTTCGCTGTAGTCGGCTCCTTGCAGCGCCCCATCGTGGAATCGTAGTGAAGTAGTAGAATCCGTCTTCACTACGGCATCCGCCTGGTCGGCTGCCCTGGTGGCGAGATCCATGAGGTCGTCGATCATGCTGGCCGGCCCACCGCAAGGGAGCTCACGCGGACGTGCGGCGCGCCCTCCGCAACGGGAAGCGGGCTCTGTCCTTCCTTGCCACAGCCGCCTCCTGATTCGGTCCAGGCGAAATCACCGCCGACCCGGTCGATGGCACCAAGCATGTCGAACAGGTTGCCTGCGATGGTCACGCCCTTCACCAACTCGGCCAGTTGCCCGTCACGGATCATTCGGCCGTAACCCGCCGTGTAGTTAAACGAATCGAGGTGCGCGCGCCCCGAAAGGACGCCGGCGGCGTATACGCCCTCCTCGATCCCGGATAGCAGATCGTCGAGCTGGCCTTCCCCGTGTTCCATGAAGGTATTGGTCATGCGGACAATGGGCGGGTGGCGGTAGGAAAGCGCCCTGGCGTTCCCGGTGGGCGCCTCCGCCAGCCGAGCGGCGGTCTCGCGCGAGTGGAGCCGTCCCACGACGACGCCGTGCTGAATCAGCAACGTCCGTTGCGTCAGTGTTCCCTCGTCGTCGTACGGCAGGGTCCCTCGCAGCCCCGATGCGTTGCCGTCGTCACCAATGGTAAGACAATCTTGGCCGACCTTCCGGCCCAGGGGTAGCATGCCCGCCACTTGGGGATCTTCCAGGATGACATCCGCCTCGAGTAAGTGGCCGACGGCCTCATGGGCGATCACGCCGGCAAACCGTGGGTCGAGGACGACCGGATAGCGCCCGTACCGCACTCGCGGTGCGGCCAGCAGGTCGACGGCACGCCGCGCGGCCTCACGGAAACGGTCTTCCTCGTCGCGAGCGCTGTTCCACCCACTCCGCCGCCCCACCGACGCCAGCGCCTGCTCCTCGGTGCCCGATTCTCTCGCCACCGCCTGGGCCGATATGGTGAACTCGGGACGCTGCTGGTACAACAGGGTTCCGTCGGAGTTTCCGTACCAGTACTCGGTTACTTCGTCGCGGTACGCCACCTTGGTGCCGACGATGCGCCGGTCGTACTCCAGCATGGCCTCGTTGATCCGGCCTACGTAGTTGCGCTTCTCTTCCAACGGAACGCCCCGCACGTCGCCATCCAGATCGAGTAGCACGTCGTCTTCATGTGGCGGTACCGACGCCCATGGAATCGGCTCGTCCAGCCTGACGGCAAGCGATAGTTCCTGGGCACGCTCCACCATGACGGGCAACTGGTCCAGCGAGGTGAACGACGCCAGTCCCCAGCCGTGCCCTCGATTGAGTACCCGGACACAACCGCCCTCGTCGACGCCGGTGGTGGCGCCTTCGAGTCGCCGGCCTCGTTGGGCTACCGTAGTAACCCAGGATCTTTCCAGTCTGATTTCAGTGTAGTCGGCCCGCGAAGCGCGGATCGCGTCCCGTACGCGATCCTTCACAGCTTGTCGGCGAAATCCGGGTGGATTACCAACTCGCCGTCCTGTACCACTTCACGGTCCCAGGGGAGTACGATGACCTTGTCGGTTTCGAACGCGTGGAAGTCCGGGGCATAACCGCCGGTACGAAACGACACCGCTGTCTTCACGTCCGCAGGGTGTAGCTGGCGCACTTCGTTGAGAGCCAACTTCAGAGTGTCGCCCGAGTCGCAGGTTTCGTCCACTATCAGAACCCGACGCCCGCCGAGCGTATCGGGGGGCCCGGAGATGAGCTGGGGCGCGGCGAGATCGTCGTGCCTGGTAACGGTCATGGAGGCAAACTCCCGCTGGCGGATTGACGCCACCACCACGCCGGGGATGACTCCGGCCTTGGCCACGCCCAGCACGATTTCGGGGTCGTACTCGCGGGCCACGCGGAGGGCCAGCGCCCGGCATACCTCACCGAAGAAGGGCCAATCGACGTCCATGAGGTCACGGGAATCGGGATTCCGGGGCATGCCATCTCCTACCGGGAAACGTGAAGTCCGAATCTCAAGCTAGTGGTGGGCCAAGGGCCCGGCAACCGCGTTGCGCGGCCGCGTCTCCTGCCACTATCTTACTCAGGAATCGACACTTATGCGCATTCCTCACGGTAAAACCACCCGGCCAGCTTCATGAGCTTTTGGCGTCGGCTGTTTGGCAGCCAAGGCAATAGCACGCTCAGCCCCAAACGGCTGGATTACCTCAATGAGGCACTGGCCTTGGAGCGTCAGGGCGACTACAAGGCTGCCCTGACGTCCTACCGTCTGGCCCTGCGAGACAACCCTACCGATCCCCGTATCCTCCAGAACATGGCCATCGCCTTTACCAAGACCGGGCTGATGGATGACGCCGTGCGGCACTACCGCAAAGCTTTGGAGCTGGACGGTGACTTGGTGGGCGCCCACTACGGGATAGCCTTCCTCTTGAAGAATCAGGGCCAGGACGAGACCGCGGCCCGGCACCTGCGAGCGTTCCTGGCTCAACCCCCCAAGGGCCCCGACGCCGAGCGGTGGATACGGCACGCCCAGGACACGCTCAAGACCATCGAGGAAACCCCGGCCTCGGAGCCGTCGTGACCATGCGGTGGCATCGTTGGCTGGCCATCCTCCCTCTGCTGTCATGCACCGATACCACCGATGCCGGGTCTGCCATAGTACAGGTCCAGGTCCTGGCCCCACTGATCACCACCATCGACGTCAGCGATACCACCAGGCTCTTCGCCCGGTCAATCGACCTGGATGGCAACGTGGTGCCGGCCCCCATCGAGTGGGTGGCACTCGACACCACGGTCCAGGTCGATCAGACCGGCCTGGTGCAGGGGGACTTCATCGGCCTCGGCCGGGTACAGGCCAAGAACGGCACGCTGCTGTCGCTGCCGGTCAACCTCACGGTCCTGCCGCGGCCGGATACTGTGGTCATCGTGGGCGAGGATACCGTGCGGGTCCAGCTCGGGGAGGGTGGAACACAAGCGTCAGCGCTGGTGGCCCGGATGGACAGCTACCAACAGAGTGACACCATCCCGGCCAACGGTGGCCAGATCATCTATGAGGTGGTGGAGCCGGTTTTCACCGACCCCACTCAACGATCGGTTGAGTTCACCGGCCAGGTGCTGATCGATACCATCACTACCGGGTCCGACGGCACGCCGATCGTCCCGATACTGCTCAACCGGGTGGCGGGGATCTTGTCGCCGGACAGTGCCATCGTCGCCATCACCGGGCTTCGATTCAGGCACGCCACCGACGTCGGCGGCGGCGTCATCGTCGTCACCGCCGACACAGTCCCCGGATCAGGCCAGCGGTTCATCGTTCGCTTCGACAACAATTGACCTCCGCTCGAGTCCCCTCCGCGTGCGACGGGGTAACCGCCCGTCCGGACACCCGCCGTGGGCGGTTCGGAGCGGTGGCGCTAATCCTCACGGCCGCGTGCACCAACCTGAGCGAGACCGACAGCGGCGTTGCCACTCTGCAAGTGCTCTCGCCGGACCCGGCGATCCTCGAGGTGGGAGATACCACGCGGCTCATTGCCCGGGCCTTGGACAACAGCGGTGACGACGTCTCCGCCACCATCCAGTGGCGCGCGCCCGACAGCACCCTCACCGTGGATGCCACCGGCCTGGTGACCGCCGACTCCGTGGGAACCGGCAGGGTCCAGGCGCGGTCCGAGTCGCTGATCTCCAACTTTATCACCTTCACCATCGTCCTGCGGCCTGACACCCTGGTGTTGGAGGGCAGCGCCGCCCTTCAGATTCCGCTTGGGCAGGATTCGACTCCGGCCCTGGTGGCACGCCTTGACAGCCACCACCTGGGCGATACCCTACCGGTTGGTAGCGGGGAGATCGTCTACCAGATCGTGGATCCCGTTTTTGCCGACACTTCCCTCCGGTCGGTCGAGCTGTCGGGACAAGTCCTCATCGATACGGTAACGACCGGAGGCGACGGGAAGCCGATCACCCCGGTGCAGTTGTGGCGCGTCACCGGGCGCACTTCACCGGATAGCGCCATCGTCGAGATAAGCGCCACCCGGTTTCAGGGGACAGAGGTCGTGCCCGGTTCGGGACAGCGATTTGTCGTTCGGTTCGAGAACTAAACATCCGGCTGGTCGCGGTCCGTGCGCCGCGCCGGCCGTTCCACGGAGGTCGCGGTGAACGCCCCAACGACGTTGAACGAACTGTTCTACCAGGCCATGGACGCCCATGGCAACAAACCGGTGGCGATGCGCGTCAAGCGTGGCGGCGCTTGGGTCGACATCAGCTATAGTGACCTCGTCGAACAGGTAGAGGCGGCCGGCATCGGGTTCCGGGCGTTGGGCATCAACGCCGGTGACCGGGTCGCCATCCTGTCGGAGAATCGGCCCGAATGGGCCATCGTGGACTACGCCTGCCTCACGGCTCGGTGCGCCGACGTCCCGGTGTACCCCACGCTCCCTGCCGCCCAAACCGCCTACATCCTGAACGACTCCAGCGCCGTGGCGATTTGCGTGTCAAATCAGGACCAACTCGACAAGATACTCGAGGTCAGGGATCAACTCCCCAGCCTGCAACACATCATCGCCTTCGACAGCGATGCCACGGGACCTGGCGTGATCAGCATGAAGGAACTGCTGGACAAGGGACGCGAGGCCCGGGCCAACCACCCGGACTACCGCGAACAGGCCATGAAGGTCACACCCGACGACTTGGCCACCCTGATCTACACATCCGGGACAACGGGGAGCCCGAAAGGCGTCATGCTCACCCACGGCAATCTGACGTCCAACGTCGTCGCCGGACTCCAGGTGCTGTCGATCTCGGACACCGATCAGTGTCTCTCGTTCCTGCCACTGTCGCACATCTTCGAGCGCATGGCGGGGCACTACTGCATGCTCAAGGCGGGAGTCATCATCAACTACGCCGAGAGCATCGAGCAGGTCTCCCCCAACATGATCGAACTGGGCCCGACGGTGGTGCTGTCGGTGCCGCGGTTGTACGAGAAGATCTACGCCCGCGTCCTGGAAAACGCCCTGTCGGGATCGAAGCTGAAGCAGAAGATCTTCTTCTGGGCCAAGCGTACGGCCGAGCGTTGGGCCGAGTACGATTTGGCAGGCGACCCGGTGCCCGCCATTCTCGGCCTCAAGAAAGCTCTGGCAGACAAGCTGGTGTTTTCGAAATTGCGAGCCCGCACCGGAGGGAAACTCAGGTTCTTTGCCTCGGGTGGCGCCCCGCTGTCGCCCGAGATAGCCAAGTTTTTCTATGCTGCCGGGTTGATCATTCTGGAAGGTTACGGCCTCACGGAAACGTCACCCATTATCACGGTCAACACCTTCGATAACATAAGGCTGGGCACCGTCGGAAAGGTGCTACCGGGCGTGGAAGTGATGATCGCCGACGACGGTGAGATACTGACGCGCGGACCGCACGTCATGAAAGGCTACTACAACCTCCCCGAGGCTACCGCGGAGGCGCTGGACGACAACGGCTGGTTCCACACCGGCGATATCGGCCTGCTCGACGGAGACGGCTTCCTGAAGATCACAGACCGCAAGAAGGACATCATCGTGACCGCGGGCGGAAAGAACATCGCCCCGCAGCCCATCGAAGGTCTCATCAAGACCAACCGCTACGTCCTCAATGCGGTCATGCTGGGCGACAAGCGCAAGTTCCCCATTCTCCTGGTCGTGCCCGAGTTCGATGTCCTGAGAGGCTGGGCCGACGAGACCGGCATCAGTTATACCGACGACGCCAGCCTGGTGGCCAATCCCAAAGCGGCGGCCAAGGTCGAAGCCGAAGTGAAGAAGAGCCTGCGCGGTCTGGCCCAGTACGAAGTACCCAAGAAGATGGTCATGATCAATCAGGACTTCACCATCGAGAGCGGCGAGCTGACGCCCACGCTCAAGGTCAAGCGGCGGGTCATCGAACAGCGCTACGCCGATCAGATCGAAGCGGTGTACGCCGAGGCCGAGGGCGGTGCTCGCGACATCGATGGACGCTGAGGCCGGCTCGGATTAGCTCCGCCGCACCACCCAAACGCCCTCGGCGGCGCCGAGTGCTTCCCAACCTCCACGGGCGGGCTCCGGCCCTTCCCCGACGACCCTGAGGCCCGGTAACACCACCCTGTGGGCCTCGTCCTGCCAGGCCGGGTCCGAGCCGTAGCCCGCTCCCAGAACGACGCCACGAATCGACCCGGTCTTCAGTGGGATCCGGCCGGAGCTAATCACGCTGAGGTCGGCCCCGCCGGTTACCGCGGCTGGAGGGTTGAGCGCCACCAGGTGGACCCCTTCGAGCAGCCCGGCCAGTTCGGCGCCGAGCAGGGCAGCGCCCCCCACCAGCAGGACATAGCCGCCCGGTCCGGTGAGTCCCAGAAAGACACCCGCCGCTCCGGCGTCGAGTAGCGGGACGCTTTCGACGATACCCGGCGGGTGGCCCAAACTGGTGATCCCACCCTCTATGGCAAACGTCTCACCGCACACGGGACAGCCCAGCTCGCCGCTAACTACGACACGGTCCTTCACCTCGTCGGGAAGCAACACCAGATACTGTTCGGGATGATCCGCTGGACAGCAGAGCACGTCTGTGAGTTCGATGAACAACGACCGGCCTCCAGGTCAGGGCCTGAAGACGACCCAACTCAACATGCCTTCGTTCACCTTGACCACCCGGTACACGCGCAGTCCGTGGATCTCGGTCCCCAGAATGTAACTGCCGGCCGGGACGTCGCTCACGGCGAAGTTTTCATTATAGAGCGGATGGGGATTGGCAAGATCGCCGTAGGTCTCGGCGAACGAGAACGGCGTTTCCGGTGGGTCGTGTTTGACGATGCCGTAGATTCTGGCTTGGCGTACCGGCTGGCCATCCGCGTCGAGTACCTGCCCGGCAATGACACCGGTCCCGGGGATGGGATCGATCCACAACTCGGGGTTGGTAGTGTACTCGGGGTAGCGCTCCAGAGAATCGACGATGGCGCTCACGCTATCGGTGGGCGCCGCGTGGACCTCCAGGTGCAGGTGGTCGTTGGTAGCCCGGCCGGTATTGCCGACGGTGGCGATGGTCTGGCCGCGCGACACGCGCTGGCCCTCCGAAACCGTCAATTCGGCGTTGTGGTAGTAGGTCGAGTAGATCCGGTACCGTTCACCGTTAGCCCTCACCACCGAGTCGTGTTTGATGGCCACCGTAAGAGC
>JBDHMR010000029.1:0-9438 GCA_039656035.1 Gemmatimonadota bacterium | reverse complement strand
ATTTCTTGACTGCACTTTCCCTGGGCCCAACAGCCATATTGTTGGGCTCCAGGCCGCTTCGGGGGCTGGAGCTTCTCCTCGGAGGACTCACCGAGCATCCAGATCCCCGACCAGAGATAGATGGTTCGAAGGTGCTCACCGGTGAACAGTTGGACAATCCGGGTGCGCTCCCGGTCTACGACATGATTCGCCAGATCCCGCAGATCGCGGACGGCATCCGCTGTTACTGCGGCTGTGCGGATCTCCCCGGGTATTACTCACTCCTCACGTGCTACGAGGAGGGAGGGATGGCCCAGTACTGCGAGATCTGCCAGGGTCAGGGGCGTCTGGTCTTCGGACGCCACCGGGAGGGTCAAACCCTGGATCGGATCCGAAGAGCCATCGACGCTCGCTTCTCCTAACCCGCGCGGCCCGTGCGGTCGTGATTCCTGGTACTGATCCTACTCTGGAGGCAGCATGAAAGCCCATCTCTTCTCGCCGGCCGCGGTGGCTACTTTGGCGGCAATCATCTCTCTTCCTCTGGAGGCCCAGATCAGAGGTAGCGAGCGAGCGGTGGTGACCCAGACGGTGGACGGGACCACGATCTCAGTGGAGTACGCTCGCCCCCGTGCGCGGGGACGCGATCCCGTCTTCGGGGCGGAGGGGGGGATTGTGGACTGGGGACACATATGGACCCCCGGGGCCGACTGGGCGACCACGTTCGAGTTCAGCAGTGACGTAGAGTTGAACGGGCAGCCAGTGCCCCAGGGCAAGTACTCGGTGTGGATGATCGCGCAACCGGATCTCTTTGAGGTCATCCTGGACCCGGTCCACCACGTCTTCCACATGGCCCGGCCGTCTCCCACCGAAGAACAGATCCGGACCTCAGCTGTACCTACTGAGGGGCCGTTCGCCGAGGTCCTCGCTTTCTCGTTCCCGCTCGTCCAGAGCGACGGTGCCGACCTCGTCTTCCAGTGGGGTACGACCCAGGTGCCGATGCACGTGAGCGTCCAGAGCACGCAAACGCTCACCGTCGAGGCCGAGGCCGCCGAGCCCTATCCCGGGGTCTACGACGTGGTGCTATTGGGACCACCCCAGGAATCGATTCCCCCGGCCGAGCGGTGGCATGCGCGCTCGCGAATGGAGCTGATTTACTCGGGCGGCCATCTCACGGCGCGTTGGGAGGTAGGCGGAAATCAGGCCGACGAGAACGGAGTGCTTGGGGTGCTGATGGTACCGGTATCGGACCAGGTGTTCCATCCGGGCTGGATGCAGGACGGAGAGCTGTACGAGACTGAAATGGATATTTGGGTCGAGTTCGTCGTGGAAGGCGGATCGGCGACCAGCTTCCAGATGCGCGATGGAATTTCTGACATGGTTTTCGCTGAAGGAACCCGGGCTAACTGAGGTCCGATCACTTCACTACTCCACCGTCAACACCTCATGCGGGTCCACCCGCAATGCCCTCCATGCCGGCAGCAAGCACGCGCCGGTAGCGACCATGAGAAAGAACCCGGTCACCGTCACGAAGGTGACCGGATCAGTGGCGCTCATCTGGAACAGCATGCCCTCCACCAAACGGGTGGCGCCGACGGCGCCCGCGATTCCCACGATCAAGCCGACTCCCACCAGCATCATGCCGCGCGTCAAAACCAGCCGTAGCACGCTGCCCCTGCTGGCGCCGAGCGCCACCCGAATGCCGATTTCGTGAGTCCGCTGCGCCACGAAGAAGGCCAACACTCCGTACAGCCCCAGGGCCGTCAGGGCCAGGGCCACGGTGGCGAACACACCCAAGACCGTGGTGACCGATCGGGTGTACGCCACCGAGTTGGCCACGGCGTGTTCCATGGTCTGGGCATCGCTCAACACGACATCGTGATCCAGTTGCCACACCCGCTCCTGGATGGGGTGTATTAGGCTCCTCGGGTCGGTGGTGGTGCGGACCGCCAGGCGCATGGTGCTGAGCGACTGTTGCGCGTAGGGAAAGAACATCGCCGGACGCGGCCCGCCAGCGAGCGATGAGAGTTGGTGATCCTCTACCACGCCCACCACCCCGAAGAGCCCCGGTTCATCGCCACCGACATCCACGGCCACGCGACGTCCAACCGCAGGCTCGTCCGGGAACACGGCCTCGGCCGTGGTCCGGTTGAGCACGATGACGGGAGGAGATCCATCAACGTCGCTCGCCGTTACCACTCGCCCCTGCAACAGCGGGATCTCCATGGTGGCGAAGTACCCGGGGAGAACGATACGCCGGTCGGCCCATGGTGCATCTCTGTTGTTCGCGGGAGGCCGCTCCGGGTCCCAGATAGCAACGTTGCCTGAGACTTGGAGGATCGGGAGCCGATTGACGAAGCCGACACGTTCTACTCCCGGAAGTGCTTCGATTTCCTGTCGCAGGCCATTGAAGAACTGGATCCGAAGATCCGCTTCCGAGTAGCGGGCGAAGGGGAGGGAGACCGTGGCGGTGAGGAGGTTCTCCACCCGAAAACCGGGATCGATCCCGGTCATCTTGGTGAAGCTCCGAACCAGGAGTCCGGATCCGACCAACAGGACGAGGGAAAGTGCCACCTGGAGCACGATCAGTCCGCTGCGGAAGTGGATGCTGCTTCCCGACGTGGAGCCCCGGCTGCTCTTCTTCAGATCCTCACCGGGGTTCGTCCGCGCGGCCACGAAAGAGGGGACGACACCGAACAGGAGCACCGTGACCAGGGACAGCGCCAAGGCCACGCCGAACATGGTACCGGAGACTCCCACCTGGCCGATCCCCAGGAGATCCATGGAGACAAAGCCCAGGATCAATCTCTGCAGCCAGACGGCCATAACCATTCCCAGACTCCCGGCCACCAGGGCCAGGATCAGGGACTCCACCAGGAGTTGGCGCGTGAGACGCGAGCGCGTGGCTCCCAGTGCTGCCCGGACGGCCAACTCGGAGGTGCGGGTGGATCCACGAGCCAACAGGAGGTTGGCCACGTTGCCGCACGCAATGAGGAGGACGAAGATTATGGCACCCGCCAGCACCAAGAGGGACTGCCGGTACCCCTCCACCATCGCCACGTGAAGACCGTCGAGTTGCAGAGCCTTGGACTGGTTGGACTCGGGGTAGGCTACTTCCAGCTGGGTCGAGATGACTTCGATTTCCGACCGGGCTACGTCGAGGGAGACATCGGGCGCCAGGCGACCGACCAGAAGCCAGCTGTGGTACCGGCGGGTGATGGGATCACTGTTCCCCGGCCAGGGGGGGACCCAGAGGTCCGCGTCGTAGAGGAAGCGGAATCCGGCCGGCATGACGCCAACCACGGTAAGGGAGTTACCCGCCACGGTGAGCGTGCGCCCCAGCACGTCGTGCGAGCCGCCGAACCAACGCTGCCACAGGGCGTGGCTGACGATCACTTCACCGCCCGTTCCCGGTGCGGGTAGCTCCTCGATGGAGAACGACCGGCCCAGCGCTGGTGGCACTCCCAGGGTGGCGAACAGGTTGCTGGTCACGTTGGTGAGCCGGGCCTGCTCGGGTTCAGCCGCTCCCGTGATGGTCACCAGCCGGGCGCCGCCGCCTATGGTGGCCAGCGATGCCAGGGACTCGCTCTGGTCCCGATAGTCCATGTAATCGGGGAAGGAGACCCAGGGGTTCACGTCGCCGCTGAACGTGGCCCGTCCCAGTACCAGTCGCTCCGCCTCGGGGAAGGGAAGAGCCTGCCGCAAGGCCGTGTCGAGCACGGAGAACATGGCTGTGGTGGCTCCGATACCCAGGGCCAACGTGATCACCGCTACCAGGCTGAACCCCGGTGTCCGGATGAGTGTCCGGATACCGTAGCGGACGTCGAATCCAAGGTCGGTCACTCTGGTCCCTCCATTGTTTACTCGAGAAGGGGGAGCCGCTTGGGCCTCCGCAGTCGTACGGCGGTGCCGCTCGATCGGGGGCGGTGGGCCGGGAGGCTCCCCTATCCTCTTATGATAGACTAATGTGACGTACGGTTGTGTCTGCCGGGAGGAATCCGTTGGGATTCCGGGAATCCGAAATTCCGAAATTGATCGATTGGGGGGTACTCGCAAATAAATCCCACAATTTCGGATTCCCGAAATATCGAAATCCCGGAATCCCACCGGTGTTCCGACCCCCCCCCGCGCTCGTCCCCCAAGTAATCCCCCAGCTTCAATGATATTCTTCCGCTACGACCATCACGTAGCCGATTAGAGGAGTCCGCCACCGTGTCCTGTAAGCCCAAGAATATCAACAAGATACCGAGTGCTCCAGCGGTCATCCTGCTCGCCGCCGCCCTGGCCTGCTCGAGCGAGCCTACCGCCCCCGCCGGAGGATCGCTTCAGATGGCTCACATGAGCCAGTTCGACCCGGGTGCCGGCCAGGTCACCTACTCCGATGTCTGGGGCTATACCGACAACGCCGCCGGACGTGAATACGCGCTGATCGGTTCATTGAGCGGAGAGCTGATCTACATAGTCGACGCAACCGACCCGGCCGCTCCGACGGTGGCATCCATGATTCCGGTTCCCTCGTTCGATTTCAAGACTCGGGGCCAGTATCTCTACACGGTCACCGGTGGCGGGGACGGCGGAGCCAACCTCGGGCGCATCGTGGATTTGAGTGATCCAACCGCACCCGCCGTCGTAGGCTCATTTCCGTCGTCACACAATCTCACGATCGACGCCAGTGGCTACATGTACCTGGAGTCGCCCGGGCTCAGAATCTATGATCTCAACGCCGATCCGCTGAACCCGAGCTTGGTGTGGCAGGACAACAGTGTAGCGGGGCACGATGCCACGGTGGTCGGCGACCGGCTGTACGACTTTCACGGGAACAGCGCCAGCATCTATGACGTAAGCCAACGCGCCATGCCCCAACTACTAAGCTCGGTGGCTCACCCGGCCATCAACTACTATCACAGCGGCTGGCCCACGAGCGACGGCCGCTTCCTGCTGGTGACCGACGAACTTTCCAGCGGCCCCGCGGCCGACATCACCATCTGGGATATCGCCCAAGTAGACGATCCGGTGCTGGTCTCCTCCATCCGCGATCTTCAGTCCACGGTCCACAACGTGATGATCGTGGGCCAGCTCGCCTTCGTGTCCTACTACGCCGCCGGGTTCCGGGTGTACGACCTGTCCGATCCCACCCAGCCGGCCCTGGCGTTCGAATACGACACCTCGCCGCCCAGTGGACAAGGATGGCACGGCGCCTTTGGCGTGTATCCCCTGGCGCCTTCTGGGAACATCTACATCAGTGACATGCAGAACGGGCTACACATTTTTTCGGTGTCGCAGGGGCAGTGAAGAGCATTCATATGTGATTCTTGAAACGGCCCCTTGACCGATCCACGCCCGTGGGCCAATCTATTGCGTCCTCATACTCAGGAGTATCCATGCCAATTCGCCCGATCGGGCGCCACGTGACCGTGTCACGCCTGGCCGCCTCGATCACCGTATTACTGTGCGCGTCTGTCTCGGTTGCGCAGGCGCAAGAACCGTCGCTCTCACCTGACCTGCAAACGGTGCGCGACGGGCTGGAGCAGTACCGCGATCCCATCCGCGCCATCTACGACGGTTACCTGTCGACCGTTGGCTGCATCGCCTACCCGGAGGGTGGCACGGAAGGCACCATGTCCTATCCCGCCGGCGGCATGGGCGTCCATTTCCTCAACCTGGCCTACGTCGGACCGGAGTTGGATCCGACCAAGCCACAGGTCCTGATCTATGAGCCGGACGGTGACGAGCTACGGCTCGTTGCGGCCGAATGGTTCATGCCGGCGGAACTGGCCGGCGATAACCGGCCCGCGATCTTCGGCCATGAACTCCAGGGACCGATGGAAGGGCACAAGCCGCTGATGCCCGCCGGCATGCATCACCTGGATCTCCACGTGTGGCTCTGGAAAGAGAACCCGGCCGGCGTGTTCTCACCGACGAACCCCTCGGTGTCGTGTCCGGAGTCGGCGTACTCGTTCAACGAGAGCGCTCCGAACATGGTGGAGCACGGCCACTAGCCATCAGCAATCACATATCACATATCACCAATCACCTATGAAACGGCCTTATAGGTGATTGGTGAGTGGTGATGTTTCTTTGCCAACTCCGGGTGCGGTCTGATTCCGGGATTCCGGGAATCCGAAATTCCGAAATTGATCGATTGGGGTTGCTCGTAAACAAATCCCACAATTTCGGATTCCCGAAATATCGAAATCCCGGAATCCCAATCCTTTGAGTGCCATGGCTGGCAGCCGCTAGCCGCCCTTCTCCCAAGGTCCTCCCGCCGGCCAACGCCCGCGGATGCCATTTCCGGTCACCGGATGCAGGAACTCCCATATCCTCTCACCTACCGTGGAGAAACTGGGTACCGGAGTAGCTGCGCCGAATCTTTCGGCCAGACCGTGCCACTGTCGATCCCGGGACGGGTCAGCCAGGTACTCCTCACTTAGGCCTGCGGGAACAGCTAGGGGAATAACCGTCTTCCGCTGTTTGAACGTCGATCGCACCGCCCCTGTGAGTTGATCTCCATCGAATTCATTGTCCCGGGACAAGATCCAAAGGTCGTAGTAGTCCTTCGTTCTGGTGTTGGCCATGCCCAGCGACACGATCGCCTGGAACTTCTCCGCCACGACAGCGTGTCTGGGATAAGTGCGGATGTGTGGCGCCGGCAGATCCAGGAGGACGGGGTAGGTGGCAAGCGCGGGAGCGGGCTCGACTACATCGCCGAAGGCAACATCTACCTGAACCGGGATGCTGGCCCCGTCCAAATCGGCTGTGAACCGTACTCGCACACCGTGATACTCGCTGTTGTCCCGTATGGGGTCGGCTCGCAGGCCCCCCGTGATGAACTCGATTCCGTCACTCGGCTGGACCTGCGTCTGGGCGATGTCCTCGAACACCTTGGCAACGGCTTCCGGGGATGACTCTCCCTGACCGAGCAAGTCCAAATCCCGGGTAGTTCTGGATGCCTGTGTGTTCCACACCCGGAATAACATCGCCCCCTTGAGCACGAACTGATCGGCGTAGACGCTCTGGCCCAACCGGTAGAGCAAACGTTCGATGGTGTAATGTGTAAGAAGAAGTTGGAAATCCTGGCCGCGTTCTCTTGCCAGGTCCAGTAGCCGCTGCCTGACGGAGGCCGGGACGTTGCGGAGGGATTGGCCGCTCATCCGACCGCCTCGAGGTATGGACGCATCACGGCAGATACTCGGTCGATTTTCGCGTAGCGCCAGAGGTCGTCAATACTGCACCGGCCTTCGCTTCGGCAATCCCTGAGCGCCTCCAGGGCCACCTCGATACCCAGCTTGTTTCGGTACTTGAAACAGTCAGCCACGGTCTTTGCCAGCGAATAGACCCTGACCTGAGCACCATCTATCCGGTGCGTCTCGACACCCTCGATCAGGCTTGGTCCTGAAAAGCGGACGAACTTGAGTGGGAGATCCTCGACCTTGGGTTTCCAAGCCTTGCGGTCGATGGCCATCCAAATCTGCCACGGCAGTTGGGTGCCTGTCTCATGGAACTGTAGCGCCGAGAGGAGGCACACCACGCCATCAGGTACTCGTTTGGCCGCTTCAGCGAGAGTTGCCTGATTGCTGATCGGCGCCCCGGCCAGACGGTATACTCCCCGCGCCACCCGCTCCAGCACTTGCTCTTCCACCAGTCTCCCGAGATAGGTTCGCGGGAGATCAAGTGTTCCCAGGTCCTTGGTACGGATTATTCCCCGCTCGCGCACGAGGGCGATCACTTGTTGTCTTTTGGTGCTTCGTGGTTTTGGCATGTTACGTTTCCTCGGCATATATATATATGTGCCGAGCATTGGTAACGCAACATTCCCGGTGTTTCGCTAGCTGGGGGACACCGCCCACGCTTGATGGAGTAGCATATTTGTGCTATATTTGTCTCCCTCCTACTTGGGAGCAAGTCGTGGTCAAGGAAATTACCCTAAGGCAAGTGGGCGGCTCAGTCGGCGCCACCATTCCCAAGGACATGGCCGATCGCTTCAATCTCGAGCCCGGCGACCGCATTCTCGCCATCGAAACCCACGCCGGCGTGCTCTTCAGTCCTTATGATGCCGACACGGTCGAAGCTCTGGCCATCGCGGGCGATGCTGCCAAAGAGTATCGCAACGCACTCCGCAAGCTCGCGCAGTAGGTGCCTGTTACACCACGCTGGCTTACCCGGCTCGTCGTCGAAGCTATCCACTTCGACCAGCTGCGCGAACACGGAGGCCTGGTGGGGCCTCCTGATGAGGCCGCGCTCGAGGCGGCCCTCGCTCGACCCCAGAACAAGTTGGCCTACGATCCGGAGGCTACCCTGTTGACCTTCGCGGCGGCCTATGGGTTCGGGCTGGTCCGCAACCATCCCTTCCGTGATGGCAACAAGCGAATCGGCTTTCTCGCGATGGTGACGTTCCTTCGTCTCAACGGCGTCACCTTTGCGCCGCCGCCGGAGGAAGTGGTCTTGATGATGGTGGATCTTGCTGCGGGGAAGGTTAGTGAGGAGGAGCTGGAGGGATGGATCTCTAAGCACTCAGGTGCGGTCTGATTCCGGGATTCCGGGAATCCGAAATTCCGAAATTGATCGATTGGGGTTACTCGTAAATAAATCCCACAATTTCGGATTCCCGAAATATCGAAATCCCGGAATCTCCTTACGGCCGACGCCACCCGCTTCAGTGGCCGCGGTTTCCTAGTGGCCTCTGCTCTCGAGCGGAATCATGATGTGGGCATACGGCGTGTCGGGCCACATGATCCACGGACCGCCGTTCAGGTGATCGGTGGAGATACTCGCCAACATCTTCATGTCGGGAATGAGCATCATCAGGTGGGCCCCAACGTCTGTTACCCAGTCCTCGGGTCCGGTGGCTTCGGTGGCATAGGGGTCTCTGTTGCTCACCGGTGTGTCGCCCTGCATCATGTAGGCGAAGCCGATCTCGTCATACGTGGGCTTCGTCTTGTTGACGTAGGCGTTCAGGAAGTTGAGCCACGCTCCGGTAACGCACCACGGATCGTTGCCCGGGGTATCGGGCCGGTCCGGGAGGCAGGTCCAACCGTTGCTGCCGGCTCGAAGTTCGTTCATCTCCCAGTCGAGAATTGTTGCATTGGCCGATACGGACTCGGGGCCCGCGCTCATGGCGCTCTCGATTGCGTCCTGCGCCACGGCTGATCGTGGAACCAGCAGTACCACGAGCAGTACAGCGATGATCGTACGCATGGTGCCTACCTCCATTGAGAAAACGGGAACACTCGGATCGGCGTCTTATTTCGCCGCGGCGACGGCGGCCACGGTCTCCTCGGTAATCCACACATCGCTCGCCATGAGCCGGATGTTGGTGATCGCCGAGGCGTCATGGGTCGAGTGGAAGTTGGGCCCACTGGTTCAAGGTAAGTCTGGGGGGGAGGGACGTCTAGTCGGGTTGTTGGGTGGTAATGGGTCCTCAGTACATCAACAACCACCTATCACCTCTCACCTATGAAACAG
>JBDHMR010000028.1:0-14408 GCA_039656035.1 Gemmatimonadota bacterium | reverse complement strand
CCGCGAGCAACGACCTGATCATGGGTAAACCCCTCGAGTAGTATCTGACCGTCGACAGCCGACCGCCGCCAGCCTAGAGCTACTCCTCAACGTCCAGGATGCCGATGTAGGGTAACGTGCGGAACTGCTCCCCGTAATCCAACCCATACCCCACCGTCCACACGTCGGGGATGTCGAAGCCGAGGTAGTCGATCGGCGCGTCGGAGTTGTCTTCGCGCTCCTTGCGGACCAGGGCACAGGTCTTGACCGAGGCCGGGCCCCGTGCTTTCAACAGGTCCACCAGGTATCGCAGCGTCTGGCCCGAGTCCACTATGTCTTCCACCACCAGCACGTGTTGTCCTTCTATTTGATGGCGCAGGTCCATCTCCAGTCGCACCTCGCCCGATTCACTTCCCTTGGCGTAACTGGAAATAGCTATGAATTCGATGCGGCGCGGGACGGTTAGCCGGCGTGACAGGTCCGCCAGAAAGATGAAGGCTCCCTTGAGCACTCCCACCAGAACGATCTCGCCCTTGTCGTGGTACTCGGCCGAAATCTGCGCGGCAAGGTCTTCCACCCGTGTCTGGATGTGGCCTTCGTCGATCAGAACGCGGGGCAGGGCAGTGGCGTCGGCCATGTCAACGGGTCGCTTTCAGGATGTCGCGGATGATCTTGTCGTGGTGATGGTGGTGAACGTGGGCGAAACGTAACCATTGCGGCGGGGTGAAGTATCCCAGGACATAGTGTTTCCGGGTACATGGGTCCGCCGCGATGGTTGCCAGGAGGTCCGCCAGGGCCGTTGCTTCGTCCCGCACCTCCGCGAACCCGGATTGAATGGCGGGTAACTCCAGCCCGTCCGGCTTGGCGACATCAGGCGCCCGGGCCTTGCCTCGAGGGATGAAGCCTGTGCGGATCACCAGATGGCCGCGCAAAGTGGGTCCCCGTGACCCGTCCGAGGCCATCATGCCCTTGGCCACCGCATGGAGCCAGGTCAGGATGTGGCGATCGACCCGGAGGAGGTGTTCCAGTTGCTGCTGGACGCTCCAGGCGGAGGTGGGGTCGTGGCGCCGGGCGCACACGTCCTGATCGTGAGAGTGACCCGAGGCGCGGTCGATCTCGGCGAGGAGATCCCGGTGACTGCGGAGAACCGTTGCTGGTACGGTAATTGATCACTCTCCTGATTGATAAGCGATAATACTCGATATCCCGGCGAAAGCCGATGGCTGTCGAGTGAAAGAAGTTTCCTGGCTCTCTCACTGATTCTTCACGCATCGGCCGCGAACTTGAGTCTGTCACACATGTGCGAGGTCGTATTCTGCTGGCCGTTGTGGTGGTATCTCGCTTCCGTGTGAACGCCGGACTTTTCAATTCACTACCGAACCAGGCATATCGATGATCACCTTTCGTTGGACACACAAGTGGATAGGCATCATCCTTGGAATCATTCTCCTGTTGTGGTTGGTGAGCGGTATCTGGATGGTGCTACCAACCAGGTACCAACAGAATTGGGAGGACGGTTTCTCACAGTGGCCGGCCGCAGAAATAGCCCCGGCAGAGGCGGTTGCCGTGGCGTCCGGCAACGCGCCCGAACGCGTCCGCAATCTCAACATGTGGGCAGTCGCGGGCCGGTTGTTTTACCGCGTATCGCTGAAGGACGGGCCGGCCCAACTGGTGGACGCTACCACCGGCCAGGTGGTGACTATCACCCCCGATCTGGCGGAGCAGATCGCCCGGGCCATCTTCGTCATGCCCGAGGCGCCGGTCGAGACGGTCGAGCGGGTTGACGAGTACGGCATGCGATACGCCGCCGGCCCGCTCCCGGCCATGCGCGTGGTGTTTGCCGACGACGACGAAACGGTGGTGTACGTGGGAGTGGCCGGCGGAGCCGTGCTGGGAGGAGGTACCAGCCATCGTATCCGTACCATCGTATCCGGCCTGCATAGTTTTTACCCGCTCCGGATTCTGATCTCGGCCAGAGGGGAGAAAGGAGTCCTGGTCCTGGCCAGTGTCGTCACCATCGTAGGCGTGTTGACCGGCTACTGGTTGGCGCTCCCAGCAAGATGGCGCAGGAGGTGGGCCCGCACGCGGACCGAGGTGTAGCTCAGGGCGGATCCTTCAAGACCACTCGCGCCGCGCCGAGTGGACGCTTCAGGGTCCGAAAAAGGGCGTCCACCTCGTTTACCCCCCAAACTCTATCTGCTTCAGGGTATTGGACTTAGCGGTCTAAGTTCCACTGTGAAACTTCAGGGTGCCCCTCACGTAATGGGTACGTCTCAGAACGCACCGTCCCAGCTCTCCGCCATCAATCGTGGAGGAACCCTCGGGACCCCACCCAGCGTGGAGCGCCGACATGCCTAGTATGCTGCAGGATTTCCGGTTCGGCCTTCGGATGTTGGTCAAGAATCCCGCGTTGTCACTCATTGCGGTGGTGACACTGGGGCTCGGCATCGGCCTCACTACCACGGTCTTCAGCATCGTGAACGCCGCCATCATCAAGGGGCTGCCATTCGAGAACGCGGACGAGTTGATCACGGTCGACCGGGCCAACGTCGAACAGAACATCAACCGGAGTTCTCTCCCGATCCACGATTTCGAAGCCGTCCGCGAGCAGCAGACTGGGTTCGTCGAATTGGCCGGCTTCCGCTGGCAGGCGGCCAACCTTTCGGAGCCGGGCGAGCGGCCCGAACGCATCCGCGGCGCCGAGGTGACGGGCAACATGTTTGCCACGCTGAGAGTGAACGCCGCTTTAGGCCGGACGATCGGTGCGGCTGATGTGAAATCCGGTGCCACGCCCGTGGCGGTGCTGGGGTACGACCTGTGGCAGGACCGCTACCGCGGGCAGGAGGACGTGCTCGGGCGCACCGTTCGCATCAACGGCACTACTCATACCATCGTCGGCGTAATGCCCGACGGTTTCGAGTTCCCATCCAACGAACAACTTTGGACGCCGTTCACCGACCGGGCGGCCGATTTTCCTCGCGAGGGCAACCGGCCGTTCATCAACGCCTTCGGCAGGCTCAAGTCCGACGTGTCCATGGATGCCGCCACCAGCCAACTGGCGACGGTATTCCACCAGCTGGGCCAGACGTTCCCCGAGAGCAACGAGGGCTTCACCCCCACCACGCAGCCGTACACCAAGCGGTTCCTCGGAACCGAGGTCTACGCCCTCCTTTATACGATGTTGGGCGCAGTGCTGGGCGTGCTGCTGATCGCCTCCGCCAATGTCGCCAACCTCCTGTTGGCGCGAGCCACGGTGCGGACAAAGGAAGTGGCCATCCGGAGCGCTCTTGGCGCCAGCCGGATGCGGGTGATCAGCCAACTCCTGGCCGAGGCCGTGATCATCGCCGGCGCCGGCGCCGTGCTGGGGTTGGGGCTGGGTTACCTCGGTATCGGGTGGTTCAAGGCCGCGATTTCCGTGGACCCACCGCCATTCTGGATCACGTTCGACATGGACACCACAGTGTTGGCGTTCATCATCCTCATCAGCGGGATAGCAGCCTTGATTTCGGGGATTGTGCCGGCGGTGCAGGCATCACGGGCCGATGTCAACCAGTTGCTGAACGATGAGGGGCGCGGATCCTCTTCATTGAGAATGGGCAAGTTCAGCGGCGCTCTAGTCGTCACCGAAATTGCCTTGTCGTGCGGACTGTTGGTCGCCTCGGGCTTGATGATCAAGAGCGTGACCGCGCTCAAGAACGTAGATCTCCCATTCGCCACGGAGAACGTCTTTACCGCTCGAGTCAATCTCATCAACGCCGAGTATCCGGACACGGCCGACCGCGTGGGCTTCTACGACGACCTTCTTCCCAGGCTGGCCTCCATCCCCGGTGTCGAAGCAGCTACTCTGTCAGACGGCCTGCCCGCTTCGGGCAATGGGTCCCGGGTGTTCCACGTCGAGGGGGAAGCCTACGAGACAGATCGCGACTATCCCACGGCGCGTGAGGGCATTGTCACTCCCGGCTACTTCGAGACGTTCCAGACCCGGGTGCTGCAGGGCCGCGCGTTCTCCACTGGGGATATCCCGGAGACGCTGCCCGTGGCGGTCATCAACGAGACATTCCTCCGGACGTTCTTCCCCGATGGTGACGCCATCGGCCGGCGCGTCCGCATGGGCCGGAGTGAAACCACGGCTGAGTGGTTGACCGTGGTCGGCGTGGTGCCTGATATGAAGATGGAAGGCATCGGCAACAACGACGCCTCCCCGGCCGGGTTCTACATCCCGATTGCGCAAAGTGGTGTGGGTAGCCGGGTGAGCATCGCACTCCGCACGCAGGGCGATCCCCTGGCCATGGCCTCGGCCGTACGGGCCAAGATCGCCGGCATCGATCCCAATCTTCCGATCTACGACGTGCTGTCCATGGAAGAAGTGATCGCCGAAGAGACTTGGTTCTACACCACCTTCGGCACGCTGTTCATGGTGTTCGGCTTCGTGGCCCTGTTCCTGGCTGCCGTTGGACTATACGGCGTCATGTCCTTCGCCGTCAGCCAGCGGCGCACCGAGATGGGAGTGCGCATGGCGCTCGGCGCCGAGAACAACAGCCTGATCCGCCTGGTCATGAAGAAGGGCGCCATACCGATCCGGTAGTGTTCGGTACTATCGTGGTTACGCTGGCCCTGACCGGGCTGGTGGCGAGCTTTGTTCCCGCGCTGCGGGTGACGAAGGTGGATCCGGCGACGGCGCTGCATTCGGAATAGCGGGGCAGCAGGGCGGCGGGGCGGAAAAAGAACTATGGGTGATGAGTGATGAAGAGCGAAGTGGCCTTGTACCGGAGGCTGCTTCGCTCTTCGGCCTTCATTACTCAACGATCACACTTCTACGGGCCATTCCTCATGCCGGATACCAATCGATCGACCAAGGTGTCGTCGTTGGGTAGCAGCCCGGAGGCGGGAAGCCTCGGAACCAGTACCGCCCAGCGGGCATCCTGGGCGTAGGCTCGTCCTGGGCGTAGGCTCGCTGAAGGTACGGGATCGCCTCGTCGACCCGGTCTATCGAGGCCAGGGTGACGCCCACCCAGAAGGCGGCTTCGCCATTGATGGCGGAATCGGGCACGAACGCCATCGCCGCCTGGTACGCTTCCATGGCTTTGGGGATGTCACCCCGGGTAACCCACTCGTCGCCCTCGTTGAGTTTCCGGTAGGCCCGTTGCAGGGTGACCAAGCGGCGGAGTTCCGCTACCGGCGTGGCATGGTCCTCGATGCGCAGGTCGAACACTCGGTCGACCCAGGGCCGCCCGGTGTTTCTAGCGGACACGACCACGATCGCCGCTGACTGCTTGCCACGGATGTCGCCGCCCTCGGCCTGTGCCGCCTCGAGCGCGGCGAGCAGCCGTTCAGCCAGATCACCCTCGGCCGTCTGGTAGGCCTGGGCCATGGCGTCCCAGACTGTGGGCTTCTCCATGAGATTGGCCTGGACGGAGAACTGACCACCGGTTCGTTGTCCGGCCGCCTGGATCGCTCTGCTGCCGGTATGGGCCGCCACTTGTCCCGAGGCGTCAATCATCGCAACCTGTCGAACGGCCGCATCGGCGTCGGTCGAGACCAGCGCCGCCAGTGCCTGTGGTGCGGATCGTCCAAGGCGCATCAACTCCAATCCGAGTGGACCGTACGACGGTTCCACGAAGGATTGTGTGGCCACGGCGCCGACGCCGGCTTCGGCCCAGGTCACGATGGACCCTACCGAGAACCAGTGTGACTGAACCGCGACACCGATCTCCCCGGTGACGGAATCCCGGGCCACGATCGAGTATGTGGCCACCGGGCGGAGGGGAGAGATGCGCTGGGCCACCGTCGTTGCCGGGAAGACGGCGGCCGCGGTGGCAAGGATTGCTGATGCTCTCATGTGGGCTCCGAGATTGCACAGTTGCGGTCGCAGGAAAAACACCATGGACAGATTACCCCAACACGGAAAAGCTACTGGCACGATTGACCTCTCGGTTACGCGCATAGAAACCGATATCGAGTGACTGCCCGGTATAGGGACAACTAACCCGGACCGAGTCCGCGTCGTGGTCATGTCCCGCTTCGCACGCGGCAATCAGTTCGGCCATCAGCCGGCCCACCATGGGGGCGTTCTTGAATTGGTTGCCGCTGGTGCCGATGGCCAGATAGAAGCCACCCAGATCCGAGCGGTCGTATACGGGAATCCAGTCGTCGCTCACGTCGTACAGGTCGGCTATGCCTTTGGGGTGCGTGGGAATGTCGAGACCCGGCATGCGCAGGGCCATCCGGTACACCTGTGACTGCCACTGGGCCGAGGTGACGTCACGGTTGAAGTCGTCGGGGTCGTCGATCCATTCCTGGGGGTCGCAGGCAGGGTCCTGGCTCCCGATCAGCATGGTGTGGCCTACCTCTGGTCGGCAGTAACCGCCGATGTCGTCATCCGAAATGAACGGCAGGTTTTCGACGGGAGCCGGCAGGTAGTGGACCTCATGGCGCAAAGCTTTGGTGGTGACTTTCATGGTACCGTCGAGCCCGGCCATGCGGTTGACGATGAATGAATGTGGGCCGGCGGCGTTGACCACCACGGGGGCATCCAGCGCGTCACCGCTCTTCAGGGCCACGCCAACGACCCGTCCGTCATCCTGCCGTATGCCAACCACCTCCGCGTCGAACAGGAACGTCGCCCCCTTGGCTTCGGCGGCGCGCTGCAGGTTGTGGCTGGCCAGCTGCGGATCGTTGACGTAACCCGCGGTCGGGATGAAGATGGCTCCGGGAACCGCTTCAGCGGTCGGGTCGCCGAAGGTGTCGTCGTCGGCACGCTTGGGCGGATAGAATGCCGTGGCATCGCAGAAGGGGAGCTTGGCCTGTAGCGTGGCCACATCCCATTCCTGGTAAGGGATGCCCAGCTGAGCGTGGAACCCGAGTTCCTTCTCGAAGGTCCGCTGTGTCGACCGGACGATGACCAAGCCGGTTTCGATCAGTCGCGCCGGACCTCGCTCGTCGTCGACCTCGAGGTAGGCAGGCCAATCCTGCCAGTGCCGGAAACTCTCGTAAGCCAGCGCCGTGCCGTCCCACGTCGAGTAGTGAGTCCGGACGATGGCGCAGGTGGCCCCGGTGGACCCTTCCCCGGCCGCCGACAACTTGTCGACCGTTACCGTCCGGTACCCCTTCTTTGACAACTCGAAGGCAATGGCCCCACCGATGATGCCGGCGCCGATGATGATGGCATCGTAGCTGTCGGACATGATGTGCTCCTGAGCGGCCAGGGAAGCGAGGGCGGATGAAAGCGAGGGCGGCGGGGGCAGCGGGAGCAGCGAGGGCAGTTGTTGTCGCCTCAGCAACGGAATAGCATCAACGCACAACGCACCCCTCCTTACTGTCCTGCAATCCCCACCCTCCCCCATATCCCACTCCTCATTTCTACCAACTGATCATCGAAGACCGGATCTGACCACAGGTCGTTGAACATTCCCGACCACAAGACTCGGTTGTCCACTCCCGTGGGTGACAGCTGGAAGGCACGGCGTAACCAGATCAGAGAGGAATCGCGCTGGCCGCGCCAGGCGTAGTACGCGGCCAGGTCCTCGAAGGTGATGACGTTGGTGAAACCCGGGGGGGCTCCATCAGCGGCTGCGGCTAGTACCGAATCGACCAGTCGACTCGCCTCGCTGGTCAATCCCAGTTCCTCCAGACACGTGGCCAGTAGCACCGAGTGGGGGCCGAGGTCGAGGTCGACGCATTCGTCGGCCCGGCCCGACAGCAACATCGCCCGGGCGGCGATGGAACGGGGCAGCATCAACTCCGGTTCGATGGCCAGCGCGGCGAGGGCCGCTTCGACCGCCAGATCGTATTCGTGTAGATGGAGTGCCAGGTACGCTACCGCGATGCGTCTGCCGGCATGTATCGGGTCGAGGGCCACGGCCCGACGCACAGTCTCGAACGCTTCCTCGATGCGGCCGGTCTTGGCCATGTAACGCGCCTGCCAACTGGGGGCGTTGGGGGCGTTTGGCTGCAGGGCGAAGGCGTGGTCGAAGTCAGCGGCCACGCTGTCGAGCGGGGCGCCGGTCAGCACGCCGATGTACCCTCGGGCGGCGTACCCGTCGGCGTACAGGGAATCGAGCTCGATGGCCCGGTTGGCCAGCCGCACCGCTAGGGCCGCGGCGGCGTAGCCGTCCATGCCGATGTCGTAACGGTAGGTAATGGCCAAAGCGTAGGCCGAGGCCAAGGATGCGTGGGCTGGAGCGTATTCTGGGTCGAGGGCGATGGCTTCCTGGAAGGCGGCGATGGCCCGCGCCACTCTGGGCCCCGTGCGTTGGCCCAAGTGATGTCGCCCCAGCAAGAACTCTCCGTATCCGGGGCCGGAGGCGATCGGGTTGCTCGTCGGTGCGATTTCATTGAGCGGCGTGGCGATCTGGTCGACGAACGCGGTGACGATCGAGTCGGCCACCGCGTTCTGAGCCGTGAGTTCATCGGTAAGATCGAGATCGTAGCTTTGAGCGCCGAGGTGCGCTCCGGTGTTGTCGAGGTGCTCGATGCTGACGCGGGCTCGGGTGCCTTGCACTCTGAGCGATCCCTCGAGCAAGTGTCGCACGCCGAGGGTGTCGGCCAACTGGCGCGACGTGAGGTTCAGACCTTCCATCGCGTCAATCGAGTGGCGCGAGATGACCTTGAGGCTGGTGATCCGGGCCAGCCGTCCAATGATTTCCTCGGTGATGCCCACCGCCAGTTGTTGGTAGGAACTGTCTCCGGTCAGGTTGTCGACCATGAGGACGGCCACCGAATCGGTCCACCGCGGTCCCACGTTGGCCAGCGCCGCGGGGCGCGTCCCGCCGGCAAGCAACCAACCTACGACCGCGGCCAGCACCACCAGAATGGGTACCGCCCTGGCTCCCCAACGCCATTTGGTTGGTGGTGCCTGGTGCTCGCCGGGCGTGAGGAGGACGCGTTCACCGGAGACGCTGATGCTGACCTGTGGTTGGATGACGACCGCCAGCTCGGTGGCGAACGCCGTAGCTGTCTCGGGCCGGGCCGCGGGCCGCTTGGCCAGCCCTCGGTGGATCACCGACTGCACTATGTCGGGGAAGGGCCCGTCGGGCCCGACCAGCAGTGGCGGTTCCTCCATGATGTGCTTGGTGAGGACCTCCTTGGCAGTGTGGCCGCCGAACGGCGCCGTGCCGGTCAGCATTTCGAACGCCACCACGGCCAGGGAGTAGATGTCCGACCGGCCGTCGATGTCCCTCTGGGCCGCGCACTGTTCCGGGCTCATGTAGGCTGGCGTGCCCAGCGTTATTCCGCTGGCCGTGACCAGATCGTCATCGTCGGCGACGACATTGAGCCGGGCGATACCGAAGTCGGTCACCATGGCGTGCGAGCCCAGCAGCATGATGTTTTCCGGCTTGACGTCCCGGTGCACCACGTTGCGTTCGTGGGCAAAATCGAGGGCTCCGGCGACGTCGCGTATGATGTCCACGATGTCGCTCGCGGCCATGGCGCCTTCCCGGTTCAGCCGGTCGCGCAGGTTCTCGCCGTCCAGGTACGGCATCACGTAGTACAGGTGGTTGCCGGCTTCGCCGGCCGAGAATACCGGTACGATGTGTGGGTGGGTGAAATTGGAGACGACGTCCACTTCCCGGAGGAACCGCTCCCGCTCGGCCAGGGACCCCAGGCCCTCCGTCAGCACCTTGATGGCCACGCGCCGGTCCGGGTGCCGTTCCTGGGCCAGGTACACCACAGCCGCGCCGCCCCGAGCGATCACCTTCTCAAGGGTGTAGCGGCTGGGGAGGCCGGATTGGAGGTCGGGGAAGTCGGTGGTCATTGGGCTATGGCGGTAAGCTACAGACAAATGAGCCAGGAGCAAAAGGGAACGAGCTACGGGTCATTGGACCGTGTGGCCCACAGACCACGGCCGACCGCTGACAGCTGATCGCCCGACGCACCATTCACTACGCCCGACACCCTACACCTTAAACCCTAAGCAATAAGTCCCTTATTTCGTATGTGCAGGCCTTTCCCTAGAACGAGTTACGTCACATACTGTGGTATTCCGATTCCATCTTATCTACCATAGTTCCCACTCTCAGGAGCTGGCCATGCCAACGAGTCGTATGTGGGTCCGCAGTAGTCTGATCGGGTTGCTATTAGGACTCGTGTTCGTGGGGGCCGCCGTACCGGCTGCCGCCCAGGCGTTCGGCACGGTGGAGGGCAGCGTGAACCGGGTAGGAGATCGGGCCTGGGCCCTGGGCGGTGTCACCGTGAGAGTCAGGGGCACCAGCATCACCACCACGACCCGAGCTAACGGCAGTTTCACTCTGCAACGAGTTCCCGTCGGGACCCAGGTGGTCGAGTTCCGCCAAGTGGGCTACGCGGCCGTCGACCTCCAGGTTACCGTGGCCGGCGGCCAGAGTGTCACCGCCAATGCCATCATGGACGCTACCCCCATCGAGCTAGGTGACGTGGTGGTGGAAGGCGCGTCCAAGGCTCCGGAGCGTATCGTGGAGGCCCCGGCCGCCGTGGCGGTCGTCGAGGCCAGGGTCTTGAAGTCCAGCACCATCACGGCCCAACCGGGGCTGGCGATCGGTACCATGCCTTCGGTCGATGCCGTCCAGAGCGGCATCAACGACTGGAACATCAACACCCGCGGGTTCAACTCGTCGCTCAACCGCAGGATCCTGGTGCTACAAGACGGCCGCGACCTGGCGATTGCCTTTCTCGGATCCCAGGAGTGGAACGCCCTGTCGCTACCGCTGGAGGACATCTCCTCGATCGACATGGTGCGCGGTCCGGGTTCGGCGCTCTACGGCGCCAACGCTTTCAATGGCGTGCTGGCCATCACTACGCCAACGGCCCGTGAGGTCCCCGGTTCCAAGCTCACCATAGGTGGAGGGGAGTTGGGCACCTTCCAAATAGACGCGCGCCAAGCCGGAGTCGTGGGGCAAGGCCGTTGGGGGTACCGCCTCAACCTGGGTTACAACACCAGCGAGTCGTGGGCCAAGGGGCGCACGTCCGCAGACGGTCTGGACCTGGAGCGGGAGTACGCCCCCACCCCCGCCGAGGCGGTCGGGGCCACGCAGCCTGAGGCAGTACCGCTCTTCGGACAGACCCTCGATCCCGTCACGCGTGAGGCCACCGGCACGCCCGACAAGCTGGAGAGCGTCTACGGTAGCGCCCGAATCGACTACTACGCCGACAACGGATCGGTGGTGAGCCTGGACGGCGGCTCGGCCCAGGTCAAGAACGGGTTGTTCGTTACCGGTATCGGCCGGGTGCAGGTGCAGAAGGCCACACGGCCGTGGGCCCGGCTGGGGTGGTCGGCCGACCGTTTCAACCTGATGGCGTGGTACTCCGGCAGGAACACCAAGGAACCCCAGAGATCCCTCTCCGCCGGCATACCGCTCAACGAGAACTCGGCGATCTATCATGTCGAAGGCCAGACCAATGTTGGCTTCCTCGATGATCGGGGCCGGTTCGTGATCGGCGGGTCGTACCGCAACTACAACGTCAACACCGATAGCACTTTGATGATGGCGGTCAATGACGACCGAAGCGACAACTACTACTCGGTGTTCAGCCAGATCGACTACAACATTACCTCGCAGTTCAAGGCGGTTTTCGCCCTGCGCTACGACGATGGTGACCTGTTCGACCCCCAGTGGTCACCCAAGGGTGGCTTGGTGTTCTCGCCCAACCGCAACCACTCCTTCCGCGCTACGGTGAGCAGGGCATTCCAGACCCCGAACTACTCCGAGTTTTTCTTGCGGGTCCCGGCCGCCGCCCCGATCAATCTGTCCCAGCTGGAGGCTGGTATGCGAGCCTCGCCTCTGGGGCCGGCGCTGGCGGGGGTACCCGTGGGTGAGCTGTACGGGAGTGATGTCGCCGGCCAGGCCAGCTCCAGCACGGTAGCGGCGCTGGCGTTGGGGAATGGCCAGTTGGACGTGGAAACGGTGATAGCCTACGAGCTCGGCTGGAAGGGAGATTTCAACCGGGTGTTTGTGACCTTCGGTGGATATTTCAATCAACTGGAGAACTTCGTCACCGACCTCCTTCCCGGAGCCAACCCCGCGGCCTATCCCTACTGGATTGCGCCGGCCGCAGTTCCTGACGCGGCCAAGGACGCGCTGGTCGACGCTACCCGTGCAGCCTTACTGGCCCAGAGTCCCCTGGCGGGCCTCGGTTTGAGCCGTGTGGATGGTGTGACCGCGGTGGTGCTGTCGTACGCCAACGCCGGCGAGGTGGACGAGTGGGGGGTCGAACTGGGCCTGGGCTGGTCCGTCACCGACGAGTGGTTGGTCAAGGGCAGCTACACGATGTTCGACTTCGACGTCAAGACGCAACTCGTCGGTGACATCCTGGTGCCCAACACGCCCAAACACAAGGGTACGGCGGAGGTCTCGTATTCCGGCCGCCAGGGCCTGGACGTAGCGCTGCAAGGTCGCTTTGTCGAAGGATACCCGTGGGCCGCAGGGGTGTTCTTAGGCGACGTGCCCTCCAGCCAAACCATCAACATCACGGCGGGCTATCGCCTGACGAACAATTTCCGAGTCCAGGCCGCGGTGACCAACATATTGGATCAGCAACGCTTCCACCTATATGGTGGCGATGTTGTCGGCCGCCGCGTCTTGGCAGGTGCCACGGCCGTCTTCTAGACATACCGCGGCCCCGGACACGAACGCCCGGCCTCGCGCCGGGCGTTCGTATGTTCGGCCGCCTCGAGCTGCCGACTCACCACTATTCGATCGATGATCTTCGTGCTACGGCTCGCGGGCCTCATATTCGTTGCGTACCTGGCGGTACTTGCGTTGATGTGGGCGGGGCAGACTCGACTCGTTTTTCTCCGCCCCCGCGCCACCGTTCCCGACCCACAACGGTTCGGCTATCCCTCCGGCCGCCGCATCACCGCGGTCACCGAAGACCAGATCGAACTGCAGGGCTGGTTCATCCCGCCGGGAGGTTCCGCACCAGGGCCGGCCCTGATCTTCTTCTACGGCAACGGAGAAACTGTCGCCACCCTGGCGTCGGTCATCGACCAGCTTCGGCCACCGGGCATGGGTTTCCTGGTGATCGACTACCGCGGGTACGGCCAAAACGGCGGTCGCTCCAGCGAGGCCGGGTTGTACCGTGACGCCGCTGCCGCGTGGGACGCCATGGTGGCTCAGCCGGAGATCGACTCTTCGAGGATCGCCGTATACGGTCGCTCTCTCGGCACGGCGGCTGCGCTGTCACTGGCCTTGGCCAGACCGGTCGCGGCTGTGGTGCTGGAAGCACCGTTCACCAACGCCAGAGGTTTGGCGAGAGCCCATTACCCTTTCGTGCCCCCGTTCCTGATACGACTCTCACTTGACAACGCACACCGGGCCGAGCGGCTCGAAGCGCCGTTGCTGGTGATCCACGGAACCCGGGATGAGGTGGTCCCCTTCAGCATGGGGGAGGAAATCGCCCGATTGGGCCGAGCCCGGGAATTCGCCGTCATAGAAGGGGCCAGCCACAACGACCTCCATCTGGTAGGCGGCCGTGAAGTGCTTACCACCATAGAGCGATTTCTGAAGCAGGCGGGAATGGCAGATGCCCGGTGAAGGGAAGCTCTGCAATGAACGGCGGGCGAGGGGCTAGAGCCTAGAGGTAAAGGGGACAGACCTCTCCTGGTTCTACTTGCCATTCCCTGTGTCGCATGAAGATTCCCTTAAACGTCCTTGCTATAGGAAACCTCAGACCCGAGAATCGACGTTATCATGCGCATGCACCTCCTCCGACTCGCCGCCGATCTTGCCCAGCGAGGGGAGCCCTTCGCCATGCTCACCGTGGTGCGCCGCGAGGCCCCAAGTTCGGCCCACCTGGGCGACGGCGCCATCGTGACTCATGGCGGCGCCTTCCACGGCTGGCTCGGCGGGAGCTGTGCCCAGCCAGCGGCCATCAGGGAGGCACTCCGGTCGTTGGCCGATGGAGCGCCGCGGCTCATCGCCCTTTCGCCCGACGCCACGCCGGAATCACGGCCCGGGGTCACGGTGCTGCCCATGACCTGCCACAGTGGGGGGAGTGTGGACATCTACATCGAGCCAGTCCTGCCCGCGCCGCTGTTGTTGATCTTCGGCGTCTCGCCCATCGCCCAAGCCCTGGCACGCCTCGGCAAGGTCATGGGCTACGACGTCGCAGCGGTCGATCCGCTTGCTGAGCAGGCACTGTTCCCCGAGGCGGACCACGTCTTCACCGATATGACAGCCGAAGGATTGGCACGGCGCGCCAAGGCCAATCCGTCGAGGCTCTACGCTGTCGTCGCCAGCATGGGCGATCAGGACATCGACTCACTCCGGGTGGCGCTCGATTTCGACCCCGCCTACTTGGCGGTCATCTCGAGCCGGACGCGGTTCGCGCACTTGGAAGAAACACTCCTGGCCGAAGGCCGAGATTCCGAGTCGGTCGAGCGGGTGAAGAGCCCCGCCGGGCTCGACATCGGGGCCGTGAGCCCACAGGAAATTGCCCTAAGCATCGTGGCCGAA
>JBDHMR010000027.1:0-9589 GCA_039656035.1 Gemmatimonadota bacterium | reverse complement strand
AAGGCATGGGTGGGTGGAATGGGTGGGGGTTCGTTGTGCGTCGTGCGTCGTGCGTCGTGAACTTACCGCCCTACCGCCTTACCGCCATGCCGCCCACTGCCCTCGCAGCCCCCGCTGTCCTCGCTGCCCCCGCCGACGTCATCAACGTCCATCATCCCCTCGTCGCTAATGAATGCGGTGATCAGCTCCGCAGGCGTCACATCGAACGCCGGATTCCACACCGGCACGTCGGCGGCCACCTGCTGCGCCCCAATGCGTGCCACTTCCTCGGCGGCTCGCTGTTCGATGGGGATGTCAGCCCCGGTGGCGGTATCGGGATCGAAGGTCGAACTTGGCGCGGCCACGTAGAACGGCACGCCGTAGTGTTTGGCCAGCAATGCCAAGCCGAGGGTACCGATCTTGTTGGCCACGTCGCCGTTGGCGGCGATGCGGTCGGCGCCCACTATGACACACGTGATGTCGCCTTGTGAGAGGCGGCTGGCGGTCATGCTGTCGGTCATCAGGGTGCAGGGGATCCCCGAGCGGGCCAGTTCCCACGCCGTCAGCCGGGAGCCCTGAAGCAACGGCCTGGTCTCGGGCACCATCACGTTCGCCACCCGTCCCTCCTCGGCCGCCACGTAGACCGGCGCCAAGGCGGTACCCATGCCACCGGTGGCCAATGCCCCAGCGTTGCAATGGGTGATCATTGTGGCCCCGTTGTTCACCAATGGCGCCCCAGCCTCACCAATACGCCGGCACATTACCGCATCCTCGGAATGAATCGCCTTCGCCTCGGCCACAAGCACATCGAACATCGAATCGGCATCGGCTGTGGCCGCAACACTCGCCATCCGATCCAGCGCCCAGTTCAAGTTCACAGCAGTCGGTCGGGTAGCCCTGAGCCGCTCAATAGCCCCCGCCACCACCTGACGGACATCACCTGCCCCACCAGTTTCCAATTTCCAATTGCCAATTGCCAGTGCCACCCCCATCCCCGCCGCAATCCCAATCAACGGAGCCCCTCGCACCGCCAACGTCTCGATCGCCAACGCCACTTCCTCCACCGAGGCAAGGTCCGAATAAGTCTCCTCCCCAGGCAATTGCCTCTGATCCAAAATCCTAACGACGCCGGAACTAGTGAATTCAATCGTTGAAATGGCCATGTCCAAAACCTAACCCCAGTCGCCCCACCACCAGCCCCAACCCTCCCACTCCCTCTTAGCCCTCTTTTCCCTCTTAGCCCTTTTAGCCCTTTCCCCATATCTTTCCCCCAACCTCAACCCCGACATCCCCCATGTTCACGACCCTAGATTTCGACGTGCGCGACCAGATCGCCTTCGTAACCATCAACCGCCCCGACAAACTCAACGCCCTCAATGACGAAGTCATCGCCGAGATCGCCATGGCGGCCGAGTCCATCGCCACCCGCGATGACGTTGGTGGGGCCATTCTCACCGGTGCCGGTCCCAAGGCCTTCGTGGCCGGGGCCGACATCGGCGAGCTGTCACAACAGGGGGCCATCGACGGCAAGGCAAGATCCCGCAGGGGGCAGGATGCCTTCCGGAGGCTCGAGCAGTCCCGCAAGCCGATCATCGCCGCCGTCAACGGTTTCGCCCTCGGGGGTGGCTGCGAGTTGGCCATGGCCTGCCACATCCGCCTGGCCTCGAGCAACGCCAAGTTCGGCCAGCCTGAGGTCAAGCTGGGCATCGGCCCGGGCTACGGCGGCTCGGTCCGGTTGCCGCGGTTGGTGGGCCGCGGAAGGGCTCTCGAACTCCTGTTGACGGCCAAGATGATCGACGCCGACGAGGCCTTCAGGATCGGCCTGGTCAACGCGGTCTACCCGCCTGAAGAACTCCTGGGCAAGGCTGAAGAGATGATGCGAACCATCCTGGCCAACGGTCCATTGGCCGTGGGCGTATGCCTGGAAGCCGTCGATGCCTCGCTGGACATGGCGCTCGACGACGGCTTGATGCTGGAGGCCAACCACTTCGGCCTGCTGTCGTCAACCGCGGACATGAGGGAAGGCATGACGGCTTTCATGGAGAAGCGCCAGGCCCGCTTCGAGGGCCGCTGACGAGCCTCTTCTACGGTTCCTTGAGCGCGCAATTTGCGGCCTTTCCGGCTAGATTTAGAGCATGTTTGTCAGTTCAATTCCCGGGATGGATCGCGCGCGGCGCGCCCTGCTTTTGGCGGGAATCGTCGCGTTCGCCGTTGGGTGTTCCGGGCGCGACCGGCCCATCACGCCCTCGGGTCCGGGGGGCGGCACGGTGGTACCACTGATCACCATAACCCAACCGGGAAGCGACACCGTGATCAGCGAGGGAACAACTGTGGTGATCTTCGGCGAAGCCCTGGACGACGTTGGCGTCGATTCGATTTTCTTCGACATTCAGGGCGCCCCGTTCGCCCTGCCACCGACCAATGTCGATGGCGAGACGGTCACCTTTTCCTTCACGGTACCGACCACGGGACTGGCGGGCTCGGTCCTGACAATCTCCATCACGGCCAAGGACGAGGATGGCAATCAGGGCGGCCCGACCACGCGCCTCCTGAGCATCCAGTAGTGCGCCTGGTGCAGCTCGCTGCCACGGGGTTCCGCAATCTGGAACCTCTGGCCCTGACCGTTCCGGCGGAAGGAATGGCCTTTCTTGGACCCAACGGTCACGGCAAGACCAACATTCTCGAAGCGGCCTACTACCCGGTTTTGTTCCGGTCTCTCAGAGGTGCCGCCGACACTGAGATGGTCGGCTTCGGGGGCCCGGGGTTCAAACTGGAGTGCCGCTACGCAGATGAAGGCGTCACGCACGATGTAGCTGTCCGCTACACGGCGTCGCCCAAGCGGAAGCGGATCACCGTGGACGGGGCGGACATCGAGCGGCTGGCGGACGCGGTTGGTTTATGGCTGGCGGTGGCGTTCATTCCCGCCGACACCAGCCTCGCGTCTGGCCCCGCGGCCGGACGGCGGCTCTACCTCGACCGGCTCCTCTCGTTGGCCGATCGCGAGTACCTCCGCGCCCTGATGCGGTACCGGGCCGCCTTGGCCCAGAGAAACGCGGCGCTCAAGCAACGATCGAGCGCCCTGGAAGCCTTTGAGCCGGCGCTCATCGAGAACGGCGCTGCCATCGTCCGGAGGAGACTCGAGTGGTTGCAAGAATCTGCGGGTCTGTTCTCCGAGGAATTTCGCGCCATGGGTGAGACGGCACAGGTCGACGTGAGATACCTCGGCCGGGATATCCTGGCGGAGCAGGAAGCGTGGCCTGAGATACTGGCGGAGGTCCGGTCCCGCGATGAGGCACGCGGCACCACTACCGTCGGGCCGCACCGTGACGACCTGGTCCTCGAGCTCGACGGCCGGCCGCTACGGACCTACGGGTCGACGGGCCAACAGCGCAGCGCGGCCGTGGCGCTCAAGCTGCTCGAATGGGATACGCTGGCGCGATGGCGGAACACCGAACCGGCCCTGTTGTTGGACGACGTGTTCGCCGAGCTGGATACCCGGCGCCAGGGCTGCCTGGCGGAACGGCTGCGCCGCCTGCCCCGTGCCCAGGTACTGGTGTCGGCGCCCCGGCATGACGAACTGCCGGAAGGACTGGACCTCCCTCTGTGGCACGTCCAGACCGGAGCGGTGAGCGCCGATGGGTAGACGGCGGACGACAACGGACGGCAAACGGCCGATGGTACCCCTCGGTGAAGTTCTTGCCGGCTATCTCAAGAGTTCGGGATTGCAGAAGGGCGTGGAGCGAGCCGCGGTTATCGAGGAGTGGTCCACCTTGGTCGGCGGCCAGATCGCCTCGGTTACCACGCCTGAATCGGTTTCCCCGGAAGGGGTGTTGCGCGTCCGCGTTGCCACCGCGCCGTGGGCGGCGGAACTGAGCCTGATGACGCCGAAGATACTGGCAAAAATCAACGCGTCCCGAAAGGGACGCATCAATGGAATTCGCTGGGTGCCGCTGGGTGGCCCCGGCCCTAACTACGTGACGGGACATGGCAAAAAAGAAACAGCAGACAGAAGCCGGTAACGGCTACTCCTCCGAGTCGATCCAGGTACTCAAGGGTCTCGAGGCGGTTCGCCGCCGGCCCGGGATGTACATCGGCTCGACCAGCGAGAACGGATTGCATCATCTGGTTTACGAGGTGGTGGACAATTCGATCGACGAGGCGTTGGCCGGGTTCTGCGACACGATCAACGTGACGATCCACAAGGACAACTCGGTCACCGTGATCGACAACGGCCGCGGTATTCCCGTCGACATCCACCCGGTAGAGAAGAAGCCCGGTGTCGAGGTGGCCCTTACCACGCTCCACGCCGGCGGCAAGTTCGACAAGTCCTCCTACAAGGTGTCGGGCGGGCTTCACGGCGTCGGCGTCTCGGTGGTCAACGCCCTGTCCGAGCGACTCGAGGTCGTCATCGACCGCGACGGCCAACGGCATCAGATGGCGTTCTGCCGTGGCCAGGTAACCAAGCCCCTCACGGTGCTGGGAAAGGCCAAGGGAACCGGGACCATCGTACGCTTCAAGCCCGACCCGGAAATCTTCACCGTTCTGGAGTACAACTGGACGACCTTGGCCGACCGCCTTCGCCAACTCGCCTTCCTCAATGAGGGCGTCACCATCACCCTGGCTGACGAGCGGCCCGACGAACCCAAATCGGAAACATTCTACGCCGAGGGCGGCCTGGCGCAATTCGCTCAGTGGCTCAACCGAAACCGCAAGCCGCTGCACCCCGAGCCGATTGCCTTCTCTCGAGTCCGGGACGACGTGAGCGTAGACGTGGCCATCCAGTACGAGGACGGCTACAACGAGAACATTTTCACCTTCGTCAACAACATCAACACCCACGAAGGTGGCACCCACCTGACCGGATTCAAGGCCGCCGTCACGCGAGCCATCAACGAGGTCTCCAAGCGCCTGAAGATCAAGTCGCTCAAGAATGCCGACTTTACTCTGTCGGGTGAAGACGTACGCGAGGGACTCACTTGCGTGTTGCACATCAAGGTCAAGGAGCCACAGTTCGAGGGCCAGACCAAAACCAAATTGGGCAACTCGGAAGTAGAGGGCATTGTCCACCAGGTGGTCTATGATCAGCTAAGTACTTACCTGGAAGAGCACCCGCCGGTGGCCCGCGCCATCATCGACAAGGCCGCCAGCGCCGCCCACGCCCGCGAGGCCGCCCGCAAGGCCCGCGAACTGGTTCGCAAGAAATCCGGCCTGGAGAACGCCGTCCTCCCGGGCAAACTGGCCGATTGCTCACTGGACGATCCCACCATGACCGAACTCTACCTGGTCGAGGGAGACTCGGCCGGCGGCAGCGCCAAGCAGGGACGCGACCGCCAGTTCCAGGCGATCCTCCCGCTCCGCGGCAAGATCCTCAACGTCGAACGGGCCCGCATCGACCGGATCCTCGGCAACGCAGAAATTCGTAACATCATCACCGCCATCGGGGCCGGCGTTCGCGAAGACTTCAAGATCGACAACGCGCGCTACCACAAAATCATCATCATGACCGACGCCGACGTCGACGGCGCCCACATCCGTACGCTGCTGCTGACCTTCTTCTTCCGCCAGATGCTGGATCTGATCGAAGCCGGGTACATCTACATCGCCCAGCCGCCGCTGTATCGGCTGTCCAAGAAAAAGGAAGCGATCTACGCCTACTCGGACGAAGAACGCGATGAGGCCCTCAAGCGTCTCCGCAACGGCGGCGAGGCCAAGATCAATATCCAGCGCTACAAGGGATTGGGGGAGATGAACCCCGACCAACTGTGGTCTACCACGATGGACCCGGAGAAGCGCACCATCCTACGCGTTACGCTCGACGACGCCGTCGAAGCATCCAAGCTGTTCGATGAACTAATGGGTGATCAGGTGGAACCTCGACGCCAGTTCATCGAGGCGAATGCTACTTATGTGAGTCACCTGGATGTTTAGGGGCTATCGGCGGTCGGCTATCGGCTATCGGCGGTGGACTGGCATGACAGGGACTGGGAGCATTACGCGTTAGACGCTGACCGCCGACCGCCGACCGTTTAATTGTCCCTTCTGTCCTGCCGCTCTAGTTCCCCCAACGCCTGACGAGCCAGGTCCCGCTGTTCCCGTAGTACGTCCTCTGGATCGTGCCATAGCGCCAGGAATTTCCGATAGAAATTCTTGGCTGCATCGGCGTTACCGGTGGCGTCGTACACCGCGGCTCGCAGGGCGTATGACCTAACCAACAATACGAAATCGGTATCGGTCCTTCCCTCGGCCGAGTAGTTCAATGTGTCCATCGCGCTGTAGTGAGCCAGTGCCTCGTCGTGATGCCCCAGGGCCTCAGCCGTTCGCGCCAGGTGGAAGACCTGTAACGGGGTCCACGTGGTGTCCTGGAAGGCGGTCTGGTAGCGCACTTCAGCCAACGCCAGGTCGCCGGCCACCACGGCCGCCCACGCGTCGATCGCCAAATACCGGTCCGAGTCGTATTCCGCCCGGTATGCCGTGATGCGTGCCGTATCGCCGAGAGCTGCCGCAACAGGCATCAGGGCCCCGCCAATGTTTTCCAGGAACTGCACGCGGGCGGAGTCTTCGAGAAGAGCGGCGACCGACTCGGAAGAATCGATGGCCCAAGCCAACAAGTCGGGAGACACCTGATCGACGGCTGCCCGGGCACGAACCTCGGTGATCACTGGCGCGAGTGCGAGGCGCGCCTTGACGTCCAAGCCCGAGGGGAACCGGAGCTGCATCATTCGTCGGCGGCGCTCGCCGGCAACCGCTTCATCTATGCGACCAGCCACCAACAAAGCGTTGGGGAATGGCATGGACTGGACCAGGTGCTGGTCATCCATACCGGGTCCCCATTCGTTGGCGGCCAGCGAGTCGGCCAGCGGGAGCGCATCATCGAACCGCTGCGCCTCCAGCAACCAGGCGAGGCGCAGTATTTGGTAGGGAACGAAAGACGGGAGGCCTACCCGGTGCGCCTCCGCCAGGGAGGCGAAGGCTTCGTCGTGCTTTTTCTCCTGATGCTGCACCGAAGCCAGCATGAGCCAGGCAATGCTCTGATCAGGCGCGTGGGTGACCCACCGCTGCATCAAGTCTTCGGCGCGCTGCCGTGCCGCGCGGCGCAGCGAATCGAGCACTGCCGGCTGGAACCGAACGCTGACGGAGTCCTCCTGCACGGTAAGGATCGAATCGCCCTGCAGGATGAGTTTATAAAAGTCCACCGGAATGCGTCGTCCCAGGGTCGTGAGATCTCCAGGGGGCGGATCCCGAAACGCCGGCAAGCTGGCGTCTTCGTTCGACGCGGTAATCAGCAAAGACGCCATGATCGGATAGGCCCGGTAATCGCTGGCATCGAGTTCCAGAGTTCGGGAAAAACTCCGAAGGGCCACGGTGGGGGAAGATGGAAAATATTCGTTGCCGTCCTCGTCCAGGCGCAGCGTCAGGTCGAGAGTGGCTGCGACTCCCAGACCGGCCCACGCATCGACCACTGTCGAATCCTTGGCCAACAACTCCCGGTACAATTCCTGGGCCCTCACCAAATCGGCGTTCACGAAGGCGTGGAACGCTTCGATCAGCATCCGCTCTTTGGTGGGCCGATCGACGGAGTATCGCAATGCGCTGTCTGCCAGGGCCAGATATTCCGGGTCCTGTGAAGGCACTTGGACGCCGCTCGACACCGCGCTCAACGCGTAATATGCCAGGGCAAACTGAGGGTCCTGATCGACCGCCCGGCGGAAAGCGATCTTGGCACTGTCCAAATCGAATCGATTGCGGGCCAGCATGCCGTCGATATACGCCCGGTAGGCAGCAATGGAACGCGTCGGCGGTTCCATGCCAACAACCGCTGCAATGGGCGCTCCGGCGACCTCCAGGATCTCCTGCCCCAGTGCGTCGAACGCCTCGGTCAACGCCGAGTCCCTCGGCACCGCCACCGTCGCCGTCGACAGTTCGCGCTCGCTGGCCACGTCATACACGCGCACGGTTATCCGCATCGAGTCGTTGTTGAGCCGGACCAGCGACCCGGTGGTGGCGGTCCACACGCCCAGCCGGCGCGCCATGGCGAAAGCGTCGTCGCGTGAGATCGGTTCATCGCTGTCGATCCCCACCCTGCGCGCCGCGTCGAGCAACCGGTCGACCCCGATTACCTGTAGATCATCCCACCGCGCCAACGACTGGCCCAGTAACTCCACGCCGCCGATACGAAGCCAGTCGAGGTCGCGGTCCGCGCTGGTGTTGTTGAAGAACGCCAGCAGTATGGACTGGCGAGGATCGACTCCGTCGGGCACGCCATCGGATGACGGCAGCAGGGCCCGAACGGCGAGGGCCGCCAGCACCACTACGACGACAACTGCGCTCACCCGGCCGCGTTTCCCTCTAGGGCGCGGGGCCACCGACGCCGACACCTCACCCGATCCCAGCGCGGTCAGGAGATCCTCCGCCGTGCCGAACCGCTGCCCCGGATCCTTGTCGAGGAGCCTGGTCACGATGGCCTCGATGTCGTCCGGGAGACCGCGGATGTGAGAAGAGAGCGGATCGACGTCCTGCGTCAGATGGGCCACAAGAAAATTACGGTTGGGCCCAATGGAATACGGATAAGCACCGCTCCGCACCTCGTAGAGCATGACGCCCGCGGCGTACAAATCGGAACTAGGCGTGAGATCCCGTTGACCGCTGGCCTGCTCGGGGCTCATGTACCGCGGAGTGCCCATGACCATCCCTGCGACGGTCAGATCTTCAGACTCCTCGCCCGGCGCGGCCTCGGCCGATACTATCTGGGCGATGCCGAAGTCCGTAACGTGAGCCCGACCGGATTCCTTGTCGAACAGCACGTTGGCCGGCTTGATGTCCCGGTGGATGATGCCGCGCCGGTGAGCGGCACCCAGGGCAGCGCCAACCTCTCGAATAACCCGAAGAGCGTCTTCCACCTGAAAACGACCCAACCGCCGGAGACGCGCCCCCAAGCTCTCGCCATCGACATACGCCATGGTGAAGTACGCCAACCCGCCGGCCGCACCCACACTGTAGATCGGGACGATGTTCGGATGGTGCAATTGTGCCGCGGTCTCGGCCTCCCGTTGAAACCGGCTCCGAAAATCCTCACTGGCACTCAACTCCGGATCGAGCACCTTGATAGCCACCAACCGCTTGAGCGCATGATCCCGAGCCAGAAACACACTAGCCATCCCCCCCTTCCCCAAGAGGCGGATCAGATCATACTGGTCACCCAACGCCTCAGCGACCCGCTCAAACAGCCCATCATCAGAATCAGCCATAGTTCCAATCTAAGATGTCATCCCCCTCCCGCACCTCCCCCCACTGTCAACTGCCCTCGCTGCCCTCGCTGTCATCTGCCCTCGCCGCCCTCGCTTATTTCGCTCACGGCCCCCAATCATCCCCCTCGAACCCGTCGTCAGGATGGTGGTCGATACCCAGATCGCGCACCTCCCGCTCCGCCTGTTCCAGCACATCCCGGTCGATGTCGTGTGACGGCGATCGGTGGCGGCTGCGGATGTCCTCGCCACGTCGCACGAACCAATAGGCCACGGCGAAGATCAAGAACGCCGTCAACATCCCGGCCATCATGCTTCGGTTACGTCCAGGATCTCAACACCCTCCGCCGTGACCCGGTGAGATACCA
>JBDHMR010000026.1:0-10449 GCA_039656035.1 Gemmatimonadota bacterium | reverse complement strand
ATTTGGAGGACGTTCGTGAGTCATACCGTGCTCGTGTGCGATGACGCCATCTTCATGCGAACCATGATCAGTGACATTCTCAGCCAAGCCGGTTTCGAAGTTGTCGGCGAGGCAGAAACCGGGGTCCAGGCTGTCGAGAAGTACCAGCAGCTCAAACCTGATCTAGTCACCATGGACATCGTCATGCCTGACATGGGTGGCATCGACGCGGTGCGGGAGATATGCCAGGGAGACCCGGAGGCCAAGGTGCTCATGTGTAGTGCCATGGGTCAGCAGGCCCTCGTCGTCGAGGCTATTCAGGCCGGCGCCAAGGACTTCGTCGTCAAACCGTTTCAGCCGTCGCGAGTGCTCGAGGCCGTTCAGCGCGTGCTGGGCTGAGCCTGATGGACCACGCCAAGTACGCCGCACTCTTCCTCAGCGAGAGTCGGGAGCACATCGGCGCCTGCAACCAACACCTCGGCCTGCTAGAACGCGATCCAGGAGATGAGGAAGCGGTCCACGCGTTGTTTCGTGCGATGCACACCATCAAGGGTATGGCGGCCATGATGGGCTACGCCAACGTTACCGAACTGGCTCATCGCACCGAAAACCTGTTGGACCTGGTCCGCGCCGGAACGGTTTCGACCGACGCCTCCCTTGCGGAACTTCTGGCCGAAGCGGTGGACGAACTTGATCGCGGCATCGAAGAAGCAGCCACGGGACGCGACCAGGTGCTCGACTTCAGCCGGGTACTCGAGCGGCTTGATTCACTGGCTGGTCCAGAATCGAACGGCGCGCCGACGGAAGTGTCCGGCCCGGACCAGAGACCCGAACTCACGCCGCGGCGGTCTCGAGGGCGGTCTCGAGGTGACCAGAGCCGGGCTGTCCGGGTCGTCGTTCGGCCTGGAGCCATCATGCCCGGAGCCCGGGCGGCGCTGGCCCTGAATCAGGCCTCTGGCTTGGGTGAGGTCACCGACGTCACTCCCAACACCGAGACCTTCGAGCAAGACAGTTTCAACGGGGCGTTTTCATTCTGGATCAAGACCGACCGGGCCGACGAGGTCCTGGAAGAGGCCATTCAATCCGTAGGCGACATCGACTCGGTAACCTTCGGGGACACCGCTCGATCGCAGGGACCTGCGGCGGGTGACGATGCCGTACGCCGCGCCCGCAACATGATCCGGGTAGACCTGCGCCGGCTAGATGCTCTGATGAGCCGTGTCGGCGAATTGGTGGTGGCCCGTAATCGGCTGGTGGAACTCGCGGCCGGGCAGGCCGGCACAGAGTTGGAAGCACTGAGCGGCCGGATCAACCGGCTAGTGACTGACGTACAGACCGAAGTCATCGAGGCGAGGATGACGCCGGTGTGGCAGGTGTTCGACCGGTTCCCCCGGGCGGTTCGCGACCTGGCTCGTGAACTCGGCAAGAAGGTGTCGCTGACGGTCGAGGGCGGTGATCTCGAGGTAGATCGGTCGCTGCTGGATGAGATCGGCGATCCCATCCTCCATCTCCTTCGGAACGCCGTCGATCACGGTATCGAATCCGTAGACGATCGCCTCAGGGCCGGCAAGCCGGAGGAGGGCCGGCTGTCCATCCGGTGCAGCCGTGAGCGTGACAGCATCGTCGTTCGCGTCGAGGATGACGGCAGAGGCATCGATCGCCAAGTCGTACTCGCCAAGGCGAAAGAGGCCGGTGTGGTGGATGATGAGACCGAGACGCTGACGGACGACTTGCTCCTGCAAGTCCTCGGCCGATCGGGCTTCAGTACGGCAACGAAGGTGACGAGTGTGTCGGGCCGCGGGGTAGGCATCGACGTTGTCCTGACAAAACTTCGCGGCCTTGGGGGCTCGGCTGAGATTCGATCCGAGGTGGGGCAGGGTACCACGTTCATTCTTCGATTGCCGCTGACGCTCGTTATCTTTCCGGCAATGTTGGCCCGAGTCGGCACCGAGCGCTACGTCCTGCCGATGGCGTTCATAGCGGAGACTGTCGAGTACGGCAAGGCCACGCGGGCAGAGGTACATGGCCGGGATTCGGTGGTGCTGCGGGAAGAGGTACTGGCCACGACCGATTTGCGGGACGTGGTGGGGCTCGATGGAGATGATCCATCGAGGCGGAGGCCCTGTGTCATCCTGGAGGTGGGCGACCGGCGCTCGGCGTTGCTGGTCGATGCTCTTATAGGGCAGCAGGAAATTGTCGTGGAACCATTCGATCCTCCGTCGGGAATGCCCCGCTGGATCAGTGGGGCCACAATTCTGGCGGACGGGACACCGGCGCTCATCCTCGATGCGGCGGCTTTGGTCTAGTGGAGGTACCATGGACGACCTGAGAGACCTCGAACCGCTGCATTTCGACGCGCTCAGGGAAGTAGCCAACATCGGTGCGGGGCATGCGGCGACGGCTCTGTCGCAGATGATAGACCGCACCATCATGATCAGCGTACCCGAGGTCAGCGTCACCCCGCTGGAAGACGTGCCCGGCGTGATCGGTGATCCTGAGGAGGTAACCGCCGCTGTACTCATGCAAATGATGGGCGATTTGACAGGACGCACTTTGTTGATGTTCCCGTCCGAATCCGCCGATACCCTGTGCGACCTCCTGCTGCGCCGATCGGTCGGTACTACCAAGGTGTACGGGGAAATGGAAGAATCGGCTCTCAAAGAGGTTGGCAACATCCTCAGCAGTGCCTATCTCAACGCATTGAGCGATTTCCTGGGGATGATGTTGGTGCCGTCGGTTCCCAGCATGGTGGTGGACTATGCTGCCGCCGTGCTCACCACTACGTACCTGACATTTGGCAGCGAGCGGGATGTAGTCCTTTGCGTAGAGACCGAGTTCCACTTCAAGGATGAGAAAGAGAAAGTCCCGGCGCATTTCCTGCTCTTGCCGGACATGGCGTCCCTCCGCGCCATCTTCGACGCCATCCGCCTCCAATGACCGGGATGGGTGCATCCGCCATCTCGGAACGAGACTTGGCGGTCCTCCGCTCCTTTGCCGAACGGATCGACCCGTCCGATGCGGGTGCCCACAACAATCTCGGAGTTCTCTACCATCGAAAAGGCCTCATCGCCGAGGCCATCGAAGAATTTACCAGGGCCCTCGAGCTCGACCCCAAGATGCAAGTGGCGCAAGGCAACTTGGAAACCGCCTACAGCGCCTCGGGATACTACGACAGCCGCGTTGCCGAGTTGCAGGAACGCCTGCGACACCAGCCGGACGATCGGGAGGCGCGTTGGCAGCTCGGCCGTGCCTACGCCTCTCTGGGCCATCATGCAGAAGCAGTGGCTGAATTCGGTGCGCTGGTCTCCCGACACCCGAAAGATGCCCCAGCCATCATTCAGCTGGGACTCGCCGAAAAGGCCCGAGGCAATACGGACGAGGCCTCGGAGTGGTTTGAGCAGGCCCTCCGGCTCGAACCCGACAGCTCCGTGGCCCGCTTCTATTGTGGAGAGGCTCTCTACAACCGTGGGTTGAACGATCAGGCGCTCACAGAGCTGCAGACCGCCATCAAGCTCAACCCGGACTACGCCGATGCCCACTATCTGGTGGCCTTCGTCTACGGCGACATGGGTCGGCATGACGACGCCAAGGCGGCCACCAAACGGGCGGTCCAATTGAACCCGACCCTGGCACGGGCCCAGACCAACCTGACATTGGACACCACCGAAGGGCAGGCAGCCGGGGAAGAAGTGGAGCTACCCCAGGTTGCCGAAGGTAAGGCCTTCGCGCACTACAATTTGGGTCTCGCTTTCAGGCAAAAAGGCTACTACGTCGAATCACTTCGGGAGTACCGGCTTGCCCTCGACGCCGGCGAAGACCGGCGCCTGGTGCTCGAGGCGATGGCGGAAGTGCACTTGCTCAAACAGGATTTCGAGACGGCTCTCGACCTGTACGATGGCCTGGTTCGGGAATTCGAGGAATCGCCCAAGTTGTGGAATGAGCGAGGCGTGTGTCTCCATCAGGCAGGCCGCCGCGAGGCGGCCCGGTCATCCTATGAGAAAGCCGCGGCGTTGGATCCCGGCTACGCCCTGGCGTGGAACAATCTCGGTGTGCTCCTGGCCGACACCAAGGCGGAAGAGGCGATCGCCGCGTTCAATAAGGCCATCCAGATAAACCGGCAGGTGGTGGCCGCGCGTCTGAACATGGCTCTCCAGCTCTATCAGCTCAAACGGTTCCAGCCGGCCCTGGAGGCGTTCAAGTCCGTCCTCAGCGAGGGGCCGGAGAACGCCATCGCCTGGAACGGCGTGGGCTTGGTTCTCATGGAGCTCAAGCGGTTCGCCGATGCCAAGAATGCCTTTGCCCGATCGGTCGAGGCCGATAGGGATCACGCACCGGCCCACTACAACCTGAGCTTCACCCTCAGCCACCTTGGTGACTTCGACGGCGCACTCAGGGAAACCAAACGCGCTCTCGAGCTTGAGCCATATTACGTCCCCCAGAAATTTGGCCTCACCATCGACTTGCAGTACGAGGATCCGACGATCTCAATCGTCCCGGAACTCTCCGGCGACGTGGCGGTCGCCGATTTGGGTGAGGGATTCACCCTCGACGAGGGTGTGCTCGACGACATCTTTGCCGAGTTGGTCCCGGAAGACGCAACCCAACATGATGCGGTACCCGACGATGAGGCACCCTTCGTGTTGGCCCGAGATTACATCGCCAAGGGGCTTCTCGAACTGGCCACAGCCGAGCTGAACCGCGCGGTTGTGCGCGGGGCTTCACGGGTTCGCGCCAATGTGTTGCTGGGCGACATCTTTTCCAAACGTGGCTATCACGGTGAGGCGCTAGAGCGCTACCGTGGTAGCAGGTCCCACGATCCCGACGATACCGATGCCCTTCGGGGTGAGGTCACAGCCCTGCTCAACTTGGGACGGGTGCAGGAGGTGGCCGATGTGATCGACGAACTGGGACGGCGGTCGGGCAGGGACGTGGACGGGCTGGTCGCTTGCGCCCAGGCGCGTCTGGCGCTGGGCCAACCGGTTCCCGCGCTCGATTACCTCAAGCAGGCGCAAACTCTCGAACCTGGCCGTCCTGATCTGTCGCAGCTGCAAGCCAAGGTCGCCATCCTGTTGGGCGACCTCGATGGGGCCCTGGAAGCATACCAAACGGCGCTGCAGCTCGATCCAGGGTTGGTACAAGTATGGTATGAGTTAGGGGGCCTGGAGGAACGTCGCAGGAACAAGCCCGGTGCCCGGTTGGCCTACGAGCGGGCACTGAACCTGTTGCCGACGTACGTCGAAGCTACCCTGGCCCTGGCACGACTACAGATTGCCGAGGATTCACCGCGCGCTGCCATCCACCTCCTGGTCGACCTGCTTTCTGTCGATCCATACGAGTTCGACGCGTTGCAGTTGTTGGCCCAGATCCTTCTGGCCGACGGACGCCTGGAACAGGCGCGGGAGGCTTTGGCACGGATCCTCAAATTCCAGGTCGACGACGTGGCGGCTCTGTACCACATGGGAGAGGTCCAGTTACAGTTGCGGGATTACGAAGGTGCCAAGGATTCGTGGCTTCGCGTGGCAGAACTCGATCCGGCGAACGAGTACGCCCACCGAGCCCGATCGCAATTGCGGTCCGCCAAGGACCTGGAGCACATTTTCGCCGCTCAACCCGGATAAGCCGTGGCTATCGAAGGTCCGCTCAAGGAACTCCACATCCACGACGTGTTCCAGTTGCTCGACTTGGGACGTAAGACCGGTTTGCTCACCGTTACCTCCGAGCTGCGGCAGAACGACGGCACGGTGTTCTTCGAGGTTGGTGCTGTGGTCGGTGCCGGCATCAAGAGCAACCCGCACCCCCTCGGCTCACTTCTGATTCGTTCGGGCAAGGTCAGTTCCGATGACGTGGCGCGTGCCCGCGACATGCAGGCCAGCCGGGGACAACGGTTGGGGGAACTTCTGGTCGAGATCGGATCGCTCACGCGACGAGAACTCGACCTGCAGATCCGTGCCCAGGTCGAGGAGGTCGTCTTCGAACTGATGAGTTGGTCTGAAGGGTACTTTTCCTTTGTAGAAGGCTCTCCCGGTCAGTCGACCGCCGAGGCGGTTTACCGTATCCCGACCGAGTCGTTGTTGATGGAGGCGGCGCGGCGAATCGACGAGTGGAGCCGTTTCGAATCAAGGATCCCTCATGTCGGCGTCGTCCCCCGGCTGTTTGACGGTAACGGCAGCGGCCCGGCAGTCATCGACCTGCTGCCGAACGAGTGGGCCCTTCTGGCGGCGGTTGACGGCGTCACAGACGTGCGTGGCATGGCTCACCACCTGGGACGCTCCGAATTCGACGTCGCCAAGGTGCTCTTCGGGTTGGCGTCTGCCGGCATTGTCGACATCGAGGATCCCAGGGCAGGGCGCCAGCAGCCCGAGGAACGGGAACTAGCCGTCCTCGTGTCCCGCACCGAGGATCACCTTGCCGTGGCCGACGTTGGTGCCGCGGAGATGACTGCCCGCGATGCCGTGGCAGCCAATCCTGAAGAAAGTATCGCCTACTTGACACTCGGGAGGGTGCTGCTGGCGGCGAATCGGTTCGACGACGCCGTGCAGGCGCTGAACGGCGCCGTAGAACTCGACGAGACCTCCGCTCAGGGCTTCCGGCTCCTCGGCGTGGCCCTGGTTGGCGCCGGCCAACTGCAGGAGGCGCAAACGACCTGGCAGCGCTGGCTGGAACTACCGGGTCGTTCTTCTCACGAGAAGGCGCACCAGGCGGCCATCAAACGATATCTCGAGGCTGCCGGGGTGCTAGAAGACGCATTGCGAGCGCGACATGAGTGAAGACATCAGAGTAATGACGGCGCAGCTGGCCGCCGATCCGACGAGCCTCGTGTTCCTGCCGCTCGCCGAGGCTCTACGGCAGCGCAAACGGCTCGACCCGGCCCTCAAGGTGATTCTGGCCGGATTAGCCCGCTATCCCGAACTCGCTGATGCCCACGATCTCTACGGACGAATCCTGGGCGATGACGGCAATTTCGAGCAGGCGTTCGACGAATGGGGTATCGCCATCAGGCTCGACCCCGATCATGCCGGGGCCCACAAGGGCATCGGGTTTCTGTATTTCGTTGCCGGGAAGCTCGACAGGGCATTGGAACATCTCCTGGCGGCGCAGAAGGCCCGCCCCGACGACCAGGGTGTCGTCGCGGCCATCGCCCGCGTGCGTGAGACGCTGCAAAGCGAGGGCTCTGATATCGGTTCGCCATCTACTGCCTCTGCCGTGACCGCGCCGCCGGAAGAGGAGGTGGACGACCTCGCCCAGCAGGTATTCGCCGGACTCGAGGGGGCTGAGAACGGTCTCCTGTTGGTCGATCAACATGGCCAGCGGCTCGGTGGTGGTTTGCGGTCGCCGACCGGCCAGAATGTGGCCGACCGGGTGGCAGCCCACCTCGCAGGCGTGTCCCGCGAGGCTACCAGGGCTGCCCGGCTCCTCGACATGGGAGACTGGGAAGCGCTCACCGTGCAGTCCGATGATGGCAACCTGCACCTGGCTTCGCCGACCGCCGACACGGTGCTGCTTGTGGTCCGCGACTCAGCTTTCCCCCTCGGACGGCTAGCCGCCCTGAGTGCTCGAGCCGGTAGCGCCGCTCGCTCCTGGCTGGAGTCTCTGACGTGACGGCGACCTATCAGGAATCGTTGGAGGGGCTATCCCGGCTGCGCGGCATCACCGGCGTGATGGTGGTATCGGCCGACGACGGCCTGGTGGTGGCGGAGTCAATCATGGAAGGGATTCCCGGTGAAGCGGTCGCCGCGTTGGCAGCTTCTCTGATGCGCCGCATGGGCACCGCACTGTCTGCCGCAGGTTTCGCTCTGCCATCGTTTATGCACCTGCAGGCGGCCGTCGGGGCATTGTTGGTCGTACCGGCCGGGCCGGACACGCTGTTGATCGCTATTGGCGACCAGCACGTCAATCTGGGCCTAGCCCGGATCGAGATGCTGCAGGCCGTGGAGCAGATGGCCTAGTGCGCGCGCTGGAGCCCTGGGTCGAGGAACCGCTGATGACCTTTCTTTCCGAGTCGGAGGCGCGTCTCACACTCCTGATGACGAGCGCGGGACAGGTCGTGGCCCAGCACGGGTTCACCCGCGCGGTCGACATCATGTCCGCCGCGGCGCTCGGAGCCGCCATCCTCTCGTCCACCGAGGAAATGGCCCGAGTTCTCGGCGTGCGCCCGTTCCGTGCGCTCACCCATCAGGGAGAGAGCCACGGGGTCTTCCTCTCTGCCTTCGAGACGCCCCGGGGCCGCTGGCTCGGATTGGTGGTTTACGGGCACGATACATCCCTGGGGGTGGTGAAACTGTTCTTTGACCGCATGGTCGACGAGCTGATGGTGAACGTGCCGACCGAGGGTAACAAGACAAAGGTGTTGGCCGAGAATTTCGAGAACGAACTCCACTCCAGTTTACGCGCACTCTTCGGACGGTAGGCGGCATGTCGCTCGTCAATTTTACGGCTCGCGAGATCACTTGCAAGATCGTCTACTACGGACCGGGGAGGTCCGGCAAGACGAGCAACTTGCAATACATATATGGTCGCGTTCCTCAGGATCGCCGCGGCAAGATGGTGTCGCTCGCAACCCAATCGGATCGGACGTTGTTTTTTTTTTTTCTTCCCATCGATTTGGGGAGCATTTCGGGGTTCACGACCAAGTTCCAGCTCTACACGGTGCCCGGTCAGGTGTACTACAACGCCACTCGCAAACTGGTACTTCAAGGTGCCGATGGCGTAGTGTTCGTGGCCGACAGCCAGGCACGCCGCTTCGACGAAAACATGGAGAGCCTGCAGAATCTCCAGGAAAACATCCTCGCCGAGGGGATGGACATCCGCGATATGCCCCTGGTGTACCAGTACAACAAACAGGACCTCCCCGCCGACCTGATCATGAACCCCGCGGAACTCGACGACGCGTTGAACTTCCGATCGGTGCGGAGTTTTTCGTCCGACTGTCTGCACGGCAGCGGTGTGTTCGAGACACTCAAAGGCGTGTCCGAACTGGTGCTCAAGAAGCTGGCGGCTGGAGCACCGGCATGAGTGATCGCCTGCACCCCTATTTCCGGTTCGATAGCTTAGTTGTCGGGGCGGCGAACAAGCTGGCGGTAACGGCGGCTCGTAGTGTGGCCGAGTCTCCGGGCACCGGCTACAACCCTCTGTTCGTCTACGCCGACCCCGGACTCGGCAAGACTCACCTGCTCATGGCCATCGGCCACCGGGCGCTGGAGATCGATCCGAATCTTCGCGTCGAATACCTCACGCTGGACGACTTCGTGGAAGCGTTCCACACGGCACTTGCCGCGGGGCAGGGTGAAGCCTATCGCCGCCACGTGGGTGAGGCGCATCTGCTGCTGCTCGACGACGTTCAGTTTCTGGCCCATCGGCGTGAGATGCAGGCCGAACTCATCCGCCTCACCGATTTCATGCAAACAGAGGAACGGCAGATCGTTCTGGTTTCCGACCGGCCTCCGTCGGAGATCGAAGGGCTCGACGACCGGCTCATCCGCCGATTCGCGGGAGGCCTGGTCGTCGACATCTCAGCGCCGGACTTCGAAACCCGCGCGGCCATTCTGTCACGTCGGGCCCAGGAAAGAAAAGCGGCGTTCGATCGGGACGTGGTCGATGCCGTGGCGGGACTCCCGTTCGGCAACGTCCGCGAGTTGATCGGAGCCCTCAACAGACTCATCGCCCTCCAGGCGGTCGAGGAAATGCCGCTAGGGGCGTTGGAGGCGGTCGCCTTCCTTCAGGGAGAGCGGGAAGCCGCCGTCCCCGATTTGGCGGTTCCGCTCGTAGTGGCGCCGCCTCCGGGCGAGGATGGCCGGTCCTCCTCAGAAGTCCCTGCTCTCGACAGGAGTGCGCCCGTCGACCCCCAACCGGTGGCGCTGGCGGGGACGCCGGCACCGAACGACGCAGCCGACGAATTCGGCAGTTTCCTGTCCGAGGTAGTCGCCACCGTCTCCCGCCAAGTCGAGTCGTGGCGGTCTCGCGTGGCGGAGCAGATCATGCGTTGGGAGGGGCAGGGATATCGCACGGCACGGCTCGAGGCACTCCTCGAGGGAGATGCACCGGCGGATCTCGACGCGGTGCTCGAGGCATACGAGCAGGACGTCGACCGGCTCCAGGCGTTGGCCTCAGAGGCGGAGGCGTTGTCGAGCGATGTCGCCGGGTCGCCGGTGTTCCGCGATCCGGATCAGGTCGCTGCCGCACAGGACCTCGTGGCCCGGGCGCAGGAGGGAGTCACCCCGCCGCCGGGTCCCTCGCCGTTGTGGCGGCTCGAGGAGCTGGTGGAAAGCGGAGGCAACAAGGTCGCTCTTCGCAGCGGATTGGCCGTGGCTGAGGATCCCGGTAGCCGCTACAACCCACTGGTCAGCATCGGTGGAAGTGGACGCGGCAAGTCGCATCTTCTCCACGGCATCGGCAACGCCATCGCCGAGCGCGAGGGGGCGGTGGTAGCCTGCCTCGATGCCAACGACTTCACCAGCGAACTCATCGACGCTC
>JBDHMR010000025.1:0-9623 GCA_039656035.1 Gemmatimonadota bacterium | reverse complement strand
GCGAGGTGCCGGCCATGGCTCCAGTGCCGGCTATTCATCCGGGGTTGCCTGGATGGGAAGCCGAATTGGACCGGGTGGCCCTGCTACCGGTTCCCGCGGTTCGATGCGACGCCTCGTTTTACGGACTCGATCCAGCAGGCGAGGAAGTTTGCGACCTGGTTCGGGCCTGCGCCGGTCATGACATCCCTCTCCTGACCGCTGTACGGTTGGAGGACGGTCGGCAACGCCACCCCCACGATCAGGCACCCGAACTCACCGCGGCGGATGTCCGCTCGTGGCTCCGGGTCGACGCCGGATTTCGCCTGGTCGTGACCCACGCCGATCGCCCTTTCATAGAAGAGGTCCACTTCGGATCGACGCCGAGCGAAGCGCAACGAGTGTGGTGGGATATCAGCTGGGCCTGGGGGCCACCAGAGGATCACCTGGAGCTACTGCTGAAAACGGTTGGCATCGACCGTTTCGTGTTCGGCACCGGCCAACCGCTCCGACTCCCCGACGCCGCCTTCGCCAAACTCGATTTGCTCGACCTTCCCGTGGAAAATCGCGAAAAGCTCACAGCTCGCAACCTACAATCCAGCCTCACCCGCCCCTTCAATGATTAGGAAGAGCAGCGCACCCATCCCTCCCCCATCTTGATCATCCTCCGCACTCCGCACTCCGTACCATCCACGACGCACGACGCACGACGCACGACGCACAACGCACCACCCACTACGCACTACCCACCACCCACACTCCTCCTCTTCCTCACCCACATAACCCCACCCACCACCGCAATAATGGCAAACGAGAACCACTGAAGCGCGTAGCTCAGATGGGGGCCGTCGTCGAGCGGAGGAGCCGGCAGCGCTCTGGGATATCCGCCGGCTGAATCACCAGGCGACCTGCCAATGACGATTGAGAGGACAGGGTAGGGCAGGCGCGCACCGACAGCCGCCAACTCGATGTGCCGCCAGGTGGTATCGCCGCGGCTGACGACCGGTCGGCCCCATCCGGGGTCGAGTGGGATTGCTCGGGCCAGCCCGATCACCGAGTCGCCTTCCGGGAGGTCGATCATGGCTGGGTCGAAGTGGACCGCGTCCGCCGCCGGTATCCACCCCAGATTGACCAGCACCGCCGTATCGCTGTCCATGAGGCGCAGCGGTACCACCAACTCCACCCCGGGGTACCCGCGGTGCGGCCTGCTTCGCAGAACGAACGCCCTCTCCCGGTCGAACTGTCCTCTGGCCATGACCCGTCGCTGGTCCAGGCTTTCCGGGTGACCGGAGGCCAGATCCACCACGGGAGCGCTTCTGGCCCGTTCTTTCTCGAGATTGAAGGCCCGCCGCTGGGCCAGCCGGTCGAGCTGCCAGACCCCCAACGCCAGGCAGGATCCCGCCACTACTACCATCAATCCGGTGAAGCTCATGGTCTGAACTCTGGACATCGATTGTCTTTCGCTGAGGACACCGGGCCTGTTTGCCGCCACGGCTCCGTCGGTCGTTATAGTCTACAAGTCGGTATCACTTAATAAGATAGCCACATTGCTCGGCGGTGGTCTGGCCCTTGCCTTCCTTGTGGGCATTTCTATAGTGGAGCCGTCATGCGATACCGTATTGTGGGTTCGTTCCCCCGTTTTTCCCAGTTGCTCGTCCTCGCCGTCGCCGTCTTGCTCGTACTTCCCTCCGTCCTCGACGCCCAGCGCCGACGCGGAATTCGTGAGTCCGGTAACTCTAGTGAATCCCGTGGGGGGTTCTGGGGCTCTTTGGGTGTGGGCATGGGGGCTCAGTCATTTCGATTTGCCGATGAGGATGGGTTCGGATCAGTGCTGTACCAGCCGACCGCCGTGCTGGCCTTGGGTGGTACCATCAATTCCAATTTCAGAGTAGGCGCCGAAGGTCAGGCCTGGATCAATGCCATGGGCAGCGACGTAGAGACCATGGCCAGCGCCATGTTGATCGCTCAGTGGTACCCCATCAACACGGCCGGCCTGTTCTTGAAGGGTGGGGCCGGCATCGGGCGCACCGGGTTGGATCGTTCCGACGGTACCTCATCGGCCGATATCGGATTCGCCACAACGCTGGGGGTTGGGGCCGAACTGCGCATGGGCAATTACATGTTCATGGTTCCGTCAGTCAGTTGGGTGTATCACGTCTACCAGAACCCAGGGGAAGCCGCCTATCGAGCCCGGGTGGTAAACTTCGGGATTGCGCTTTTGTTCCAAAATTGAACGTCAACGAACTCTCGCTGGCTCCAGAACGACCAAACGGCCTGAACTACAGGCCGTTTGGTCGTTTTGGGTCGCACCACGACCAGCTTGGCCAAGCCCTATCCGGTCGAGTGCATCCCACCTAAAAGCTTATACCACAACACATTAAGGCGTTGAGCGTCAGGCTTGACCCCCTTCAGGGGCCCGAGTAGCTTTCCCCACGCTGTTGCCCTGGTGGTGAAATTGGTAGACACGCTATCTTGAGGGGGTAGTGCTCGAAAGGGCGTCGCGGTTCGAATCCGCGCCAGGGCACTGGGCAGCACGAGTTTTGCCGGTGTAGCTCAGTGGTAGAGCACCTCACTCGTAATGAGGTGGCCGTCGGTTCGATCCCGACCACCGGCTTCCAAGCCGCCGGCCCAACCGGGCCTCCCTCGGTCCGGTGTCTCTGATTCAACGCCTCCGCGTCTCTACGGACCGCGTAGGTCGCCTAGACTCTTGCACCGCACGCGAACCCAACGGGGTTCGTACCTGATGTCCCGATCTTCGATGCTCTCAGCCAGCATCGGTCAGTAGCTGTTTTGTTGCTTGCTCCCCGGACGTGGACGGACTGGCCTGACGGGATTCAGATCCCGGCGCGCGGAGGCCGTTCTGTCCCTTCGAAAGGAGGCTCCATGCGAGTCAAATACATTACCCGGCTCGACCAACTCGAGGGGCTCACAGATGCTGAGCGTCGCCGATTAGCCCCGGTAGCGGATAAATACGCCTTCAGGCTGAACGAGTATTACTTGAAACTCATCAACTGGGACGACCCCAACGATCCCATTCGGCGGTTGGTGGTGCCCAATGATCAAGAGTTGCTGGAGTGGGGGCGCCTCGATGCCAGTGAGGAAGCGTCGCACACGCCCGTGCGAGGCTGTCAGCACAAATATTCCGATACCGCCCTGTTGCTGGTGAACGAAGTGTGCGGCGCCTATTGCCGGTATTGCTTTCGCAAGCGCCTGTTCATGAACGACAACGACGACGCGTCGACGGACTACAGTGCCGGGCTACGCTATATCGCCGAGCACGAAGAAATAACCAACGTCCTCCTCACCGGCGGCGACCCGCTCATCATGTCGACGCGGCGGCTGAGCCAGATCATCAGCGATGTGTCGGCGGTGCCGCACGTGCGGATCATTCGCATAGGCAGCAAGATGGTTGCCTTCAACCCGTTTCGGGTTTTGGACGACCCGGAGTTGCTCCAGTTGATCCGCGAGTATTGCGAGAGCGGCACGCAGATATACATCATGAACCACTTCGACCACCCGCGGGAACTCACTACCGAAGCGCGGATGGCGTTGCAACTGCTACTCAAGGCCGGAGCCCAGATCGTAAACCAGTGCCCCATCATTCGGGGTGTCAACGACCGTCCACAGACGTTTGCCACTTTGTTCCGGGAACTCTCGTTCATGGGCTGTCCGCCGTACTACGTCTTTCAGGGGCGGCCCACCGCGGGCAACGCTCCTTACGAGGTGCCAATCGTCGAGGGTTACCGCATCTTCACCAAAGCCAATCGCCTGGTGTCGGGGCTCGCCAAGCGGGCTCGCTTCGCCATGTCGCACGCCACGGGGAAGATCGAGATCTGCGGTCTCGATGATCGGTACATCTACATGCGCTATCACCGCGCCCATCTTCCTGAAGACTACGGCAAGATGGTCATCGCCCTGCGGGATGAAAACGCCTATTGGCTCGACCAGCTCACGGTCGTATCGGGGCCCGCCAGCGCCATCAGGTACGCCGCGGACTACCAGCCCTTCGGCAGCGCATTCTGACATAGCTTTGCGGCCACCGGTGTGCGCTACGGTGCCTCGGTGGTGGTGTGCGGCGGCGAATGTCCTTGGCTGTCCGACTGTCCCCACACGCCCGTTCGGATGCCGATGGACCACAGGCCCGCCGCCAGAACCCCGATGGCCAGGAGTCGGCGGAAACGCCGGTCTCTGGCCAGTACCTGGCGCAGCCCCAGAGTAACGGCGGCCAGCGCCGGCACTGTCCCCAAGCCGAACGCCACCATGGCAGCCGCCCCGGCAACCGGATCGGCCAGCACCACGGGGATGCTCAACGCCGCGTACACCAGCCCACATGGGAGCAGGCCGTTTGCCAGGCCGAATACGAAACGGCCGAATACGCTCGAGGTCGTCGCCGCCCGCGTGGCCAGCCGGGCCAACCCGGGAACCACCACGTGCGGCTCCGGGAACCAACCCGCCAGCGTGCCGGCGAACCAAATAATCATCACCGTGGACAGAGTTCCCACCAGCCATGGTGGGCCCGGCAGCGCGTGTCCCACCGTTCCGGCAATGGCGCCCAGGATGCCATAGGTCGTGAGGCGACCGGTGTGCCACGCCAGGGAGCCGCGGGTAGTGGTGCCGCAGGCAACGGCAAACGGGCCGCACATGCCGATGCAATGCAGACTCCCGACCAGGCCGGTCAGGGCCGCCCCTGCCAGCAGGGCGGTCATTGCGCCGGCTCGAAGCAGAATCGGCTAGCCCGAAGCTGCACTACGTGAAGTCTGTGTGAATTGCGGTTCATAATCATGGGTGTTACTTGGCCCAAGGCCGATCGCGGCTATATTCAGCCGATCGTCGGCCACGTTGCTTGCCCCCCGGCGCCACGACGGTAGAATCTGACATTCCTGGTACCAGAACTCAACGCGAGCTTCCAAACCTCCGCCACTGGATTGTCCATGGATAAGGTCAACTCCGCTGCGCCGGTCTACGACGACGACATAGTCAAGTCGTTCTTCTGGGCCAGCGTGGTATGGGGCGTCGTCGGCATGCTGGTCGGCGTCATCATCGCGCTTCAGTTGGCGTGGTGGCCGGCCAACCTCGGCTTGCCGTGGACCACCTTCGGGCGGCTGAGGCCGCTGCACACCAACGCGGTCATCTTTGCGTTCGCCGGCAATGTGTGCTTTACGGGTATCTACTACTCGATGCAGCGGCTCCTCAAGACTCGTATGTGGAACGACCTGCTGTCCCGGATTCATTTCTGGGGTTGGCAGCTGATCATCGTAGCCGCGGCCATCACGCTTCCACTGGGGATGACGCAGTCCAAAGAGTACGCCGAACTCATCTGGCCGATAGACATTGCCATCACGCTGGTGTGGGTGGTGTTCGGCGTGAATTTCTTCGGCACGCTGGCTGTACGGAAAGTAAAGCACATCTACGTGGCCATTTGGTTCTACATGTCGTTCGTGCTGACTATCGCCATGCTCCACATCGTGAACAGCCTGGCCGTGCCGGCCACACTGTTCCGTTCGTACCCGATATATGGCGGGCTGGCGGACGCGCTGGTGCAATGGTGGTACGGACACAACGCCGTGGGCTTCTTCCTGACCACGCCCTTCCTCGGGTTGATGTACTACTTCCTCCCCAAGGCGGCCAACCGCCCCATCTTCAGCTACCGGTTGTCGATCATCCACTTCTGGTCGCTGGTGTTCCTGTATATCTGGGCCGGTCCCCATCATCTTCTCTATTCCGCCCTTCCCGAATGGGCCCAGACCGTGGGGGTGGTGTTCAGCATCATGCTGCTGGCGCCGTCGTGGGGTGGCATGCTCAACGGACTCCTCACACTCCGCGGAGCCTGGGACCGTGTCCGAACGGATCCCATTCTCAAGTTCCTGGTCGTGGCCGTCAGCTTCTACGGGATGAGCACCTTCGAGGGTCCGATGATGTCGCTGCGAGCCGTGAACAGCCTGGCCCATTACACCAACTGGGTCATTGGCCACGTACACTCCGGCGCCCTGGGGTGGGTAGGCATGATGTCGTTCGGCATGATGTACTGGATGGCGCCGCGTCTGTGGAACCGGCCGCTGGCCAGGCCGAGCTGGGCCACCCAACACTTCTGGTTGGCGACCATCGGCATTGTCATCTACGCGGTCGCCATGTGGGCAGCGGGGCTCATTGAGGGCTTGCAGTGGCGTGCCATCAACGAGACCGGACAGTTGGCGCACCCCATTTTTCTCGACATCGTGCTCCGGCTCACGCCGTTCTACTGGATGCGCCTGGCTGGCGGTACCATGTATCTCCTCGGCGCCATCATGATGGCCGTCAATTTCTGGATGACCGCCCGCGGACCCGCCCCATCTCCGGAACCTTCGGCCGCCCCCTCGGCCGCCTGATTCGAGGCATACCATGGCTGAACACGAGTCGAAGAAAGGCTACACCCAGTTCCACCGCCGGGTACTGGAGGGGAATGCCGCTGTGTTTGCCATTGTGGCAACGGTGGCCATCATGATCGGTGGTGTCGTGGAACTCGTTCCCATGTTCACGGCCAGCTATGGGCCCGAGCGGGCGGATTGGGTCACGCCCTATACACCGCTCGAGGTGGCTGGGCGTGACATATACATCCGGGAGGGCTGTTACCTCTGCCACTCGCAGATGGTTCGCCCCATGCGCGCCGAGATCCTCCGCTACGGCGAGTGGACCCGCGCCCCCGAGTACATGTACGATCACCCATTCCTTCTGGGATCACGGCGCATGGGGCCGGATGTGCAGAGGGTCGGCGGCAAATACCCCGACGCCTGGCACTACGAACACATGCGAGACCCCAGGAGCACCTCGCCCGGGAGCGTGATGCCCCCCTACGCGTGGCTCCTGCGGTACTCCATCGATCCAGATGACGTGGCGGCTTCCGTCAGGGCCCTCAAAAGGGTCGGGGTACCCTATTCCGACGACGACGTGGCAAACGTGGCCAATCAGCTCCAGGACCAAGGCTCCGCCATCGTGGCACGCCTGGCAGGAACCGGAATCGAAACCACCTGGGACCGCGAAATAGTGGCCATGATCGCGTACCTCCAACGACTGGGGCAAGATGGACGGCGGGCTCTCTCGGGGCAGGGAAGCGGGCGCTAGGTGAATCCTCTGCTGCAGGAGGCTGCCGAGTCGGTTCGATTCGGTTGGTTGTTGGGAGTGTTGACGCTGCTGTTTCTGGCGGGATTCCTCTGGTGGGTGTGGTACGCCTACACCCCGAAACACAAGAAGATGCTCGATGAAGCCGCCCGGCTGCCATTCGATGATGGAGGCGACAGGTGAGTAAGGAGACCAACGAGATCCTGGGACATGCCGACGAATCCGACGGCATCGAGGAATACGACAACCCGCTGCCGGATTGGTGGCTTGGGATGTTCTGGCTCTCGATCGTGTGGGCGTTCGCCTACGGCATCCACTACCACTTCATCGGGCACCGGTCTCAGCCCAAGGCGCTGGCCGCCGAGATGGCCGCGGCCGAAGCGCGTTGGCCGGCCCAGGCATCTACGGCAGCTACATTCGCCATGACGGACGCAGCTGTCCAAGCCGGTGAACAAGTCTATGCCGAGAACTGCGCGGTATGTCACGGCATGGAGTTGGAGGGCGGCATTGGACCGGGCTTTCTGGATGACGTCTGGATCCATGGCAGCGACCCCGAGACGGTGGTCAGAATCATCACGGATGGGGTGCCCGACAAGGGTATGTTGACCTGGGGACCGATTCTCGGTCCTGAAAAAATCAACCACGTTACCGCCTATGTTCTGAGCAAGCACCAGGAGGCGGTCGGAGAATAGCGCCCGCCTCGGCGGGCGGTGCGAGACATATACATCATGCTGGGCTTTTCAAAGACCAGGGAGTGGGTTTATCCGCAGTCCATCAGCGGACACTTCACCACCCTGAGACGGTGGACGTTTCTGGCGCTTCACCTCGTGCTGCTTATCACGCCCTGGATCACCATCAACGGGCATCCCGCGCTGCTGGTCGACCTGCCCGACCGCCGTATCTATCTGCTGGGCCAGACCTTCACGGCATCCGATACCATCTTCCTTCTGTTGGCACTGTGGTTTCTGGCGTTCATGCTGTTCTTCGTCACGGCGGTTCTGGGGCGCATCTGGTGCGGCTATGCCTGCCCCCAGACGGTATTCCTCGAGACCTGGATCCGGCCGGTGGAGATCTGGATCGAGGGGGACCGCAGCCGCCGCAAGCGACGGGACTCCATGGGGCTCTCGTTCGACCTGGTGTGGCGCAAGGTGGCCAAGTGGTCGGTGTTCCTGGCCATCTCACTGTTCTTGGCCATGGCATTGATGAGTCCATTCGCCGGAGCGCGCGAGTTGTGGACCGGCCAGGCGGGGTCGGTCGAGTACGCCTTGGTCGCCATCGTCACCGGCGCTTGGTTTATCGATTTCACCTGGTTCAGGGAACAGTTTTGCAATTACCTGTGCCCCTATGCCAGGTTCCAGAGCGCCCTCACCGATGCAGAAACGCTCCTCATCGCCTACGATTCGGCTCGGGGCGAGCCGCGAGCCGCGGGAACGCAGGCGGCCGCTGACGGGCGCTGCATCGAGTGCAAGAAGTGCGTGGTGGTCTGTCCTCAGGGCATCGACATTCGCGATGGATTCCAACTCGAGTGCATCCAGTGCGCCCGGTGCATCGATGCCTGTACCGAGGTCATGGACAATCTGGGGCACCGCACCCTCATCGAATACAGCTCCTTGTCGGAGAGCGAGGGCCGGAAGGTCAGGCGCTGGCGGCCACGAACGGCCGTCTACGCAGCGATGCTGGTTGGGCTCGTCGTTGCGGGGACCACGCTGGCCATCAGGCGCATTCCGTTCGAGGCCACCGTCAATCGCACACCGGGGACTTTGTTCACGATCGACCAGGATGGCGCCGTACGGAATACCTACCTGCTCCAGGTCACCAACAACGACACGGCGGTGGAACCCATGGTGTTCAAGGTGGTGGTGGTGGGGCTGCCCGGAGCCGAAGTACTCACCGATGCCTTCGAACTAGGTTCGACGCAAACCAGGACCGTACCTTTGATCGTAAGAGTCTCGGCGACTTCCGAAATCGACCGCACTACCCCAATCCAGGTTAGGGTCAGCTCGCGCGCGGGTGACATCGTTCTGGCAACAACCTTCAAATCAGGAGCTGCCATTGAAGACCGAGCCGAGTAGGTGGGATCGACTCCTCTGGCCCGTCGGCATTACCGTGGCCTTGATCATCGTCGTGGTGGTCAACGCGATATTCATTTATGTGGCCGTGTCGGGAGCCGATGAAGTTGCCCCTTCCTATAAGACCGAACCGCGATAGCACCGTCGCGTCCGTCGCTTCGCCCGTGCGGGATGTAGCGCGCTGCCCGCATTGTGGGACGCCGGTCGAAGGTTCCGACGACGAATACTGTTGCGGCGGGTGCCGGCTGGCGGCCACCATCATCCGCGACGCCGGGCTCGATCGCTACTATCGGGAACGGGACGAGTTTGCCCCCAGGCCTCAACCGTTGCCAGGCGGATGGGACACCATTCCCGTCACCATCCATCCCGACGGCACGGCCGAAGCCCGGCTCATGGTGGACGGATTCCGCTGTGCCTCCTGCGTCTGGCTGACGGAGAACCTCCTCCAGCGTGCACCGGGAGTCGCTGAAGCATCCGTGAGCT
>JBDHMR010000024.1:0-9817 GCA_039656035.1 Gemmatimonadota bacterium | reverse complement strand
GATGGCCGGGAGGTTGGCCGGATCGGCAAGGGCTATTGTTTGTTGGTGGGATTCACCGACGGCGACACTAGTGATGACGTTGTCTGGATGGCAGCCAAGGTAGCCGGGCTAAGGCTGTTTTCCGATGAAGACGGCAAGATGAACTTGGCGTTGGCCGACGTCGGTGGGGCCGTTCTCGTGGTATCCCAGTTCACGCTCTACGGCGACGTCCGGAAGGGCCGGCGGCCGTCCTTCGTTTCGGCCGCCCGGCCCGAAACAGCCATTCCGCTGTATCAGGAATTTCTTGGCGCACTCCGCGGCCTTGGTCTGACCGTTGCTTGCGGCGAGTTCGGGGCCATGATGGCCGTCGAGATCCACAACGATGGCCCGGTCACCCTCCTTTTAGAGCGCCCCCATAGTGCGTGAACTCATTCTCGCGTCTCGTTCTCCCCGACGAAGACAGTTGCTGGAAATGCTGGGCATTCCCGTTCAGGTCCGGCCCGCCGACATTTCCGAAACCAGCCGTCCACACGAAACCCCGGTGGAGTATGCCGAGCGTCTGGCTGTCGAGAAGGCGGGCGCCGTACCTGGTGAATTCGTGCTCGGGGCTGATACCATAGTCGTTCTCGACGGAGATGTGCTCGAGAAGCCCGCCGACCCGGAAGAAGCGGTCGCCATGCTGCTCCGGCTGCAGGGTAAGACTCACCAGGTCGTTACGGCGTGCGCCATACGCTCACCCAGCGGCCTCCACACCGCCACGGACATCACCCAAGTGACCTTCCGGCCGGCCGCGGAGGACATGGTGCGGGCCTATGTCGCCACGGGGGAACCGCTGGACAAGGCCGGCGCCTACGGCATCCAGGGTTATGGAGCTGCCTTCGTCGAGCGGATCGAGGGTGATTTTTTTGGGGTCATGGGCCTGCCGGTACGACTGGTGCTCGACTTGCTCGAGCAAGGTGGCTGGCGCTACACCTTTACCCGGTAGACCGCGAGGGGATTGGCTTTTCCCTTGAGGGCCACTTCATCGATCTTCTCCACGTCCGGTCGCGTGGCCAATAACGAGTAGAACGGATCGCTGATGATGATCTCGCCCGGTCCGGCCTTGGACGCCAGCCGGGATGCCACGTTGACGGCGTCTCCAATGACGGTGTACTCGAGACGGCGCTGACTGCCGATGTTGCCGACGAAGACGTCACCATGGTTGATGCCGATGCCGACGCCGATGGTTGGCCGGCCTTCCTTCTGCCACTTGGCGTTCAACTCACCGATACCTCGCTGCATGGCGATGGCCGCCTCGAGCGCTCGCTCCTGGTCGCCCTCAGCTGCGATTGGGGCGCCCCATAACGCCATCACCGCATCTCCGATGAATTTGTCGAGTGTGCCTCCATATTCGAAGAGGATGTCGACCATTTCTGTGAAGTACTCCGTCAACAAGTGGGCGATGGCATCTGGCGTCATCCCCTCCGACAGGGTAGTAAATCCCCGAATGTCGCTGAACAGGATCGTCACCGGTCGCTTGTCGCCGCCGAGCACCACGTCCTCTTGGCGGCCCGCGATCGCTGCTGCGACGTTGGGGGCGAAGTATCGCTCGAAGTTGGATCGAACCAGCGCCTCTCGCTGCAGACGCTCGGCGTAGTGGGCCTTGTTGATCGCCACCGCCGCGATGCCGGCGTAGGCGATAAGGAACTGGAGGTCGTCGTCGCCGAACGCCTCGGTGGCCGCGAGATTGTCGACGTAGAGCACGCCCAGCACAGAATCCGATTGAGCCACGAGTGGGGTGCACATCGCGCTGCGGACACTCTGCATCACCACCGACTTGCCCTTGAACCGTTCGTCCGCGGCCGCGTTGTCAGTCAGGATAGCTATCCGCTCTTCCATGGCCTTGTGGACGATGGACCGCGGTACCTGTTCGAACACTTCATCGCCCAGGCGGCTCCGGGACACCTTGGGGACCAGTTCCCCCGACTCCGCGTCGGCCAGCAGGATGGCCACCCGGTCGACGCCCATGACTTCGAACGTGGTGTCCACCACCTGCGTAAGCAGATTGTCGGGGTCGAACTCTCCCGCCAGTGTCTGCGACACATCCAGCAGCAGCGCCAGGCGGCGGCTCTGGAGTTCCTCTTGTGAGACGTCCGCCAGTGGGATCTTCCCGGCGGCGGACACGGATACCTGCCTGACTATCGTGCCACCCGGGACCTGACTCGTGGTCTCGACCGGTTGCGGGAATTCTGCCGAAGCGACCGCCCGCAGGTGGCACTCGACTTTCCCGAACGTGACGGCGTCATCCTCGGCCAACACGCCGGTTTCTATTTTGGTGCCGTTGATGAAGGTGCCGTTGGAGCTGCCAAGGTCTCGGACCCGGACGCCTGTGGGGAGCGGGGTGAGTTCGGCGTGGCGACGGGAGATTGTGGGATCGTACAGTGGGATGTCGCTGGTTACCGCGCGGCCGACGATGTAGCTCCGGCCCGTCGCCAGGTCAAAACGCTCATTGCCAGAGACAGTGGCCAGCACGAAGGTCGTCATTGCGGCCTCAATCTACCGTGGACATCTCGGGCACGCCACACGACTAGCGCGGTCCCGCAACCACATAGGCGCCGCCCGTCGGCAAAACCGCCCGGAGGTTGTCGGAAGCGGGGCGGGTCGGCGGCAGTACGGCCACCCGGCCATCGTCCAGCAGCCGGCCAATGAACAGCACTTCTTCAAACGCCGCGTCGGTGCCGTACCTCTCCAGTGCCCCCGCCGGACTGGCGAAGTGGAGCGGGTACTTGAACACCAATTCCGCGCCCGGACCGATCGGGGCGTCGGCAATGATGTCCAGTCCGTAGATCCCGGGCAAGGGAACAAGAGTCACCCTGACCGAATCGACATCCGGGGCATCGAACGTCCCAGGAGGGAAAGATATCTCCGCGAACACGGTGTTGTCGGGTGCGCCGTGACGGAGGATGACGACCCGTCGCTGGTTGACGGGCACCATCAGGCTGGTGTCTTGTGCCAGGGTTCCCCACGCTTCCAGGACCAACACGCTGTCCCGTTGAACCAGGCGGGTAACCGTGGCAACAGGGGCCGTTGAACCAGACTTTCCCGCCGCGCCGCCGCCACAGCCACCGGCCACCGTCAGGCACCCCGCCAACACGGTTGCTCCTCGCCAGCCTCGGCGGGATATTGGAGGGCCATGCCTATTGTGATCCTGCTGCTTATGGCACTCGTCGCCACCCGACTGGATGCTCAGCAATGGGACTCTCCAGAAGTGCACCGCCTGGTGCAGCGTGCTATTGACCGCCGTCTCGAAACCCGCACGGATACAGCTCTTCAGAACTACCGGGCCGAGGTCAGCGGGTTCGTATTCTTCTCGACCCAGATCGGGGAGGGGCTCAGTGAACCGCCCCGGCTGATCAAGGCCGATCAACTCGCAACCGAAGTGTATTGGCGGACCCCTGGCCGTAGCAAGCAGATCGTTGTCGCCTGGCGGGATCGGCGCTATCTCCCCACCGACATTGACTACCACCGGGATCACCTGACTATGGTGGTAGGCAACCTGGATGACCGAATCACCGTCGGGGAAGGCGATGAAGTCCGCGACGTGCTGCACCCGTTTGCTCCAGGAGGGGCCAGTGCGTACCAGTACGCTCTGGGTGATTCGATATCTATTCTCATGGTCCAGAGCACCCTCTATCTCGTCGCGGTCGACTTCAGGCCCCGGGATCCCGACGCCGGATTGGCAGTCGGGCGCGCCTATCTGGAGCGGGAACGGGGAGACATCGTACGGCTGAGGCTAGGGTTCACCGCCACAGCCTATCGAGACGAAACGGTCGAAGACATTACCTTCGTGTTGGAAAACTCGTTGTATGAGGGCCGGTTCTGGTTGCCGTTCCGTCAGGAAATCGAGGTCAGGCGGCGCGTCGCCTGGTTCGACTTTCCCGCCCGCACTCTTATCCGGGTCCGGTGGTCGGTAGACGATCTCGTGGTCAACGTACCGCTCGACCCAGCGCTATTCAGCGGTCCAGTTCTCGCCGGATTGCCAGCCGCAAATGACTCCGCAGGCCCCTGGGCCGAGCCGCTGGAAAGAGCGGCTGAGGAGGCGGCTCGACCGCTCTCGGAACAGGACCTGGAGACCGCGCGACTCGAGATCCGGCGGCTGGTTGGACCAAGGGTCCTGCAGACGATGCACGGCGCCCGTATCGGTACCAACTCATTGAGCGACCTGGTGCTCGTCAATCGTGTCAATGGTCTCCGGCTCGGGTTCGGGGGGTCCGCCTCGGCGGGGGGATTCGAAGGCAAGGCCTGGTTGGGGTACGGCACCTCCGACGGGCGATTGCTAACCCGGCTTAGGCTGTCCACCGGTGTCGGTGGAGGAACAGGCATGGTCGAGGGGTACCGCCGCCTAGTCGACCTGAGTGATATCCAGGTCATATCGACAGTCCTCAATTCGTTTCGATCGCAGGAAGCGGGTACCGATCTCGGCGACTACGTGTTGCTGAGCGGCGTGCGGGGACTGGCGACGGTGCCGCTGTCTGCCCGTAGCTCGATAGCCCTCGGCCTTGGTGTTGAGCGGTCGCGGTCAGTGGTGGTGGCTGCCACCCCAGTACACGGGACCTACGACCCCAACCCGCCGCTGGGTGCCGGAGACTATCTCCAGGGATCGGTGACGTTCAAGCGAGGGGATGGTGGCGTAGGTCTTGCCCAAGATCTTTACGGGGAGGTCCGCCTGGAGGCAGGAGACGGGCCGACCCGGTACTTTCGTCTAGCGGCGAAAGTCACTGGTGCTACAACACTTGGTGGTCGAGCCTTGGTGGCTCGAGGGTATGTTGGATGGGGGACCGATGGCCTTCCGACGTACCGGTCCTTCGTGCTCGGTGGCCGCGGGACGCTGACTGGTGAGCCGTTTCGCGCCTATGGTGGCAGGAGCATGGCCCTCCTTCACGTGGAGTGGCGGCCGACCGTTCCGGTCCCGGCCGCCAGCTTCGGTACCTTTGCCTCCACCGGGACCGACCTGTTGATTGCCCCCTTCGTAGCGGCGGGATGGAGCAGCCGGGCGATCCCGGGAACCACTTGGCGTGCCACCGGCGGTGTGCGCCCCGTGATCGGCGTGGGGGTGGAGTGGTTGATGAACCTGGTACGGTTGGATGTGGGGGTTGGACTCCTGGATGGAGGGGTGCAGGTAACCATCGATGTTACTCGGGGATGGTGGCCTCTCCTGTAGCCTGCGGGCACTAGCCTCGACGGGCTGTCCCCTCGTATTATGAAAGGTTCGGGTGCTTCTCGGAGCCCGCGGCCTTCTTGATCGGAGCGACATGCAGTTTATCGACGAGTGGCTGGTTCCTACGGTCGAAGTATTGGTCCCTGAAGAGGCCATGTTGGAGCTTCGGGAAGCCGATGCCGATGCGCCGGTGTCGCTGTGGGAGACCCTCGTCCTGAAGAAACTGGTGACCGACGATCAGGTCATGACCGCCATCGCCACGCGTTTCCGTCTGCCCCTGGCCGAAATGCACAAGATCGACCCCATGGTTCGAGAAGCCGTTCCGGAACAGCTGGCGCGCACGCACAATGTGGTCCCGCTCAAGATTACCGATTCCTATCTGGTGGCCGCCACGGCCAACCCATTCGACATCGATGCGGAGAAGATGCTGGCCTTTGCCACTGGGCGTGAGGTCAGGCTCCATCTCAGCCCCCCGGGGGCCATCCGCGAGAAGCTCGATGAGATCTATCGGCCCGAGAACGTTGTTTCCAAGCTGCTAGGCGACCTCGACGAGGCCGAGGTCGAGCAAGTCGATGAAGATGCCGACGAAATGGGCGTCACGCTCGACGAGGCAAGTCAGCGTCCCATCGTCCGGTTGGTCGACATGATGCTGGCGGACGGCATCTCCAGTCGAGCGAGCGACATACACATCGAGCCGTCTGAAGGCGGCGTCATAGTACGCTATCGCATCGACGGCGTCCTGCGGCAAGTGATGAAAATTCCGCGCTCGGCGGGATTGCCGCTCATCTCCCGAATGAAGATCATCTCGGGACTCGACATCGCCGACCGGCTCCGGCCGCAGGATGGGCGGTCCCGGGTAGCCGTCAATCACGAGAAGATCGATCTCCGCGTTTCGACCCTCCCGGCGTCGTTGGGCGAGAAGGTCGTGGTCCGTATCCTCAACGCCAATGCCCTGGAGTTGTCGCTGGAGGCTCTGGGCATGCTGGACGACGAGCGCGAGGAAGTGGCCCAACTGGTGTCTTACAAGGAAGGCGTGGTGCTGGTTACCGGACCAACCGGTTCGGGCAAGACTACCACGCTGTACTCGGCGCTGCGGCTGATCCAGGGGGAGGGTGTCAACATCGTCACGGTGGAGGATCCGGTCGAGTACCGGATGGGACAAAACATCGTGCAGGTTCAGGTCCACGAGAAAGCCGGCCTGACGTTCGCCACGGCCCTCCGGTCCATTCTGCGGCAGGACCCCGACGTGGTGCTGGTAGGCGAGATCCGTGACCGCGAGACGGCTCAGATTGCCGTACAGGCGTCGTTGACCGGTCACCTGGTGCTGTCGACGCTCCACACCAACAACGCTTCTAACACGGTGACCCGTCTGGTCGACATGGGCATGGAGGCCTACAAGATCGGGGCGTCGCTCCGTGGCATCATCGCTCAGCGCCTCATGCGTAGGCTGTGTCAAGTGTGCCGGCAGGAAATGTCGGCAGAGGAGCGGCACAAGATGCCGAGCCACGTGGCGAACCTCATTCCTGACGACCAGACGCTGTACGTGCCGGTGGGATGTCCCGACTGTTCCATGACCGGGTACCGTGGACGCTTCAGCATCGTCGAGATACTCAAGATGAACAAGGAACTCGAGCGCGTCGTGTCCGACAACGGCACGGCGGATCGTATCGAGCAAGCCGCCCGGAAGAACGGCATGCGGCTTTTGTGGGAGAGCGGCATGCGGCACGTTTTTATGGGCGACTCGTCGATCGAGGAGTTGATGCGCGTGACCGACATCCCAGTCGAGCTATCATCGGACACCGCCGCCGCTGCCGCCGCGCCGACTGCTGAAATGCCGGCCCAACCAGCTCCAACCGCCGTCGTGGCACAGCCCGCTCCTGAAGTTGTCGCCGCGCCCGTGGATCTCTCTACTGCTTTCGAGTTGCTCGATGACGACATTCCCGCCATGGAAACCGAGCGGGTCGTCATTCCCAAGGACATCAAGGTGTTGCTGGTGGATGACGAAGACCAGCTGAGGCGAGTCATGCGCGACCTGCTCGAGGGGGAAGGCTACGGAATCGCCGAGGCCAGGGACGGACCCCACGCGCTCGACCAGGTGGATCAATACAATCCGGACATCATTGTCCTGGACCTCAACCTCCCGACGCTCGACGGATACAGCGTACTGACGGAACTCAGGTCCCGTCCCTCCACCAAGGACATACCGGTCATCGTGTTGACGGCCAAGGGTGAAGAGGACAATGAGGTAAGAGTGTTCGAGCTCGGCGCCGACGATTTCCTGACCAAGCCGTTCCGTGCCCGCGCGCTGTCTGCACGGCTCGAAGCCATCCTCGCCCGCCGGCGCGCCGGAGCCTAGGGGGCACCCCGGCGTTCGCGTCGGCCGGCTCGAGTCGGAGCCCGTATGACCACCGTTGAAGTCTCCCTCGTCGATGTCTATGTACTGCGTCCGTCCGGCTCTGCGTCGATGGATGTCCTGGGCCTGAGGCGGTCCGCCGCCGGCCGGTGTCCGGGGGCCTGGGAAACGGTTCATGGCCACATCGAGGGTCAGGAAGGACCCGTCCGCGCGGGCGTCCGTGAGCTTCGCGAAGAAACCGGGCTGGAGCCGCTGAGGTTCTACAACGTGAGCCGCGTGGAGACGTTCTACCGGCATCTGACCGACGAGGTTTCCCTGATCCCCGTGTTCGGAGCCATTATTCATGAGGCTGCCACGGTAACACTCAGTGGAGAACACGATGCTCACCGATGGGTCACCCCTGATGAAGCCGTCTCCTTGTTCGCCTGGCCCCGGGAACGCAGGGCCGTCAAGGACGTTTTCGCTCTCATCGGGACGGGAAGTGCCGGCGCCGTTGAAGATGTCCTTGCCATTCCTGCTTCATTGTGGCGGTAACTGAGCCATGGCAGTGATATCCATCGTGCTGAGTGCGTTGGCTACCGCCGGGATGGCCCTTCAGGGAGGGAGCGACTGCCTGCGGCTGTCACGTGCGGGGACTCAGGTGCAAGGTGTTGTGCGGATCTGTGCCGGACGCTATCGCATTCCGGATCCTGAAGAGCGTGGTGTGGTGATCATCGCCAGTTCGGGAACCCATCTGGACATGACCGGAGTAACGCTCGAGAGCGGGGATTCGCTTGCCAGCGCGTTTGTTGGAATCGGCATCGTCAGCCGTGGTGTCGACGATGTTCAGATCCACGGCGGCATCGTGCGCGGCTACCGCTACGGGGTTCTGCTCGAGGGTGGCAGTGGTCACCGGGTGTCGGACATGACCTTGTCGGGCTCGAGATCGCAGTCACTGCGGTCGACGACATCCGAATTCGACGAAGCAGATTGGCTGGACATCTTTCAGCCGGACACTTTCGAGACGTACGGGAGCGCCGTGCTCCTCAAGTGGACTGACCAGGCCAGCGTTACCCGCGTCGTGGCAACGAGGGCGCAAAACGGCATCGGGCTCTTTGGGGCGCGGCGCTCTCACATCGCCGACAACGACGTCTCCGGGAATACGGGTTGGGGTATCCACTTGTGGCGGGCTTCGCACAACGTGATCGCCCGCAACGAAGCGCACCACAACGTGCGATGCGAAACGCGCAGATACAGCCGCGGCTGCGATAGCGCCGCCATCCTGCTCCGCGAACGCAGTGACTCCAACGTCATTGTGGACAATAACTTACGGTACTCGGGCGACGGCTTTTTCCTCAGCGGGCACCGGCCGCTCGTCAATCCTTCGGTCGGCAACCTGGTCATCAGGAACGATGCCTCATTCGCCTACCACAACGCGTTCGAGTCGACGTTCAGCTCGGGGAACATGTTTCTCGACAACGTTGCGGACAGCTCGCTTTACGGGTTCTGGTTGGGATACTCGTCGCGCACGGTGGTGCGCGACAACCGAGTGATAGGGACCACCGCGGCCGGGATCGCCATCGAGCACGGCAGCGACAACACCATTGCCGCCAACTCCATCATCGGTGGTGACGTGGGTGTCTGGTTGTTGGCGCCGCACCAGGGAGACGAACCCAGCCGAGGCTACCGGATCGACGACAACGTGCTGGCCGACCTGCGGCGCGGTATCGTGTTGGAGCGGACCATCCAGACGAGGATTCGAGGCAACCTATTGGACGGTCTTGGTGAGGGATTGGTGGTCGACAGCATTGGTCGCGATACCGAGGTGACCGGCAACGTGTTTCTCCGAGCCGGGCGCTGGTTCATCTCGGCACCCGATCTCGACGCCGGAGGGAATTTCTGGGGGTCGGGGTCGGCCGAGGAAACAGCCCGGCTGATGGACGGCCGGATTACTCTCACTCCCTGGCGGTCAGCGGCCGACGCGGGCTTCTGAACAGATCCTGCGCTAGTCGTGGACCTAGGGCTGTTGCAAGGCCGCCAAGGCTGACTGATGGACCTTCTTGGGATTGAAGGGCTTAGTCAGCACGGGGAACCCTCCGCCCACAGGTGTCTCGCCACCAGCATGGTCGACGCCTGGCACGGAGAGAATGACCCTCGACCGTGAGATCAGATCTTGGGATTGGAGAGCGGCGGACAGGAGGCGGCCGTCGTCCAGTGTGGCTCGCGCATCGGTGATGAGGAGGTCGAACGGGGTAGAGACGAGTCGTTCCCACGCCTCCTCACCAGTGCCGACTACCACCACCTGGAAA